>JAPKZI010000053.1 GCA_026393865.1 Candidatus Aminicenantota bacterium | reverse complement strand
AAGGGGACCACTGTCGCTTTAGTCTTGGTTGAGAAGATCTTGTAATTGAATTAGAGGTGCAAAAGAACATAGAAACCCGTCCCATGAAGCACCGCGGACAGGAGAAAGATGGCGATCCTGCTTTTATATTCCGGCTTGAGGTCAAGAATATTCGACTCCGCGAGAATATTTTAGCATATTTCGGCGCTCCATTATCTTAAATGACGGATCGCGGCGGGTCGTTTCAATTTTTTTTGACGGATTCTCCGGAACAGAGGACCGCTGGAACGATGGGAAATAAAGCTCGGCCTACCTGATGCCGATCACCAGCTCGTGGCGGACGTATTCGCCCGGCGGCCCCGGCGGGATCTGGACGAGGAGCACCGCCCCCTCCTGCTTGGCCCCGCTGACCGACCGGATGAGGTCGGCCCGGGCCACTCTCATGGGATACGTCCGGCCGGCCAGGCCTTCGAGGATTGTTTGCAATTTCCCATCCTTGAATTCCGAGCGGATGATCCTCAACCCTTGGCTCGTATCTCCCGTCTTGGAATCGTTCGCCGGCGGGAGCAGCTCAGGGACCGGACCGAGTTGGATTTCGATGACGTCGTTCCGGCCGAGAGCGACCTCGACCAAAGGCTGGACCGCTTGCCCCGGGGACTCAGCGGCGAGTTGATGTTTGACGGCCCTGCCGTTCGCTGTGACGCCGCGGACCTTCGTTCCCAATCCGAAGGCCGGGCCGAAGACGAGCTTATAAGCGGCGTTCGTCCGGCGGCCGATCTCCACGCGCGCCCCGTCCGCGGATCTCCGATAGCGCAGGGAGAATGTTTCCTCGCCGACCTTCCAGTTGTCGACGGCCACATCCGTCCAGTCCGCCGGAAAGCGCGGTTCGAAGCGGACCTCCCCGGCCAGGGCATCCCCCTCGAGGCCGAGCAATCCCTTGACCAGAGGGAGGATAACGCCGCTCGAGGAAAAGCCCTGGTGACAGACTCCTTCCTGCGGCCAGATATTTTGCTCGCCCGAAAAAAGCTCAGTGATGTATCCTAAAGCGTTGTCGAACGTGTGGCGGACGGCCGCGGCCAGCAGTCCGAATCCCTGAAGGTTAAAATTGTGTTTATAGAGGGCCGTCGCCACCCAGCCGCTGAGAAACGGCCAGACCGCGCCGTAATTGTAATTCAAGGGCTCAAAAAGGGCGCTTCGGGTCGAGAGCATCCGGACGCCCCAATCCGTCGTCAGGTCCGCGGCGTTGATCCTTTCGAGGGTCAGGAGGCTGCGTCCAGCCTCGCCCTGGCCCCAGACGAGCGGGACGGAGCTCCAAGGCGTCAGCTCCTTGACCAGTTTCCCGTCGGCGTTGAAGGCGTACGCATATTGGCCCTTCTCCGCGTCCCAGAATTTGGCGTCCAGGGCCTTTTGGGCCTTGGCGTAGTGATCGCGAGCCGTTCTCTCCATGGACGGATCGCCGGCCGCCTTGGCCAGCCGCTCCATTCCGAACGCCGCCCTGGCCCAGGCCGCGGCCAGGTAGATATCGGTCCGGATGCCGGTGAGCGAGCCGAACTCGAGCGCCCCGAGACCGGCTTTGCTGTTGTCCATGAGACCGTCGCCGTCGGCGTCCGTGGTCAGGCACCAGGCGTAGGCCTTGTTGAGCGAAGGCCAGCTTTGCTTGACGAACTCGATGTCTCCGGACATGCGGAGATAATCATAACAGGCGGCGATATAAAAGGGCGTCGTTTCGCCGTGGATGTACCCGTAAGGATAATCCTTGAACCAGTTGAGATAGCCCGCCGCCTGGGACAGTTCATGGGCCATTTTGCCGTCATCCCGCTGCCACTTCTGGGTGAAGAGGAGGGCTTCTCTCACCGCCGGGAACGCGCCGTAACCGTTGAGGCTGAGCGAATTCATGAAGGCGTCGCCGCTGAAGAACCAGCCGAAGCCGGGCCGGCCTCCGGTCCCCGACATCCCCAGGCCGGCCACCAATCCCTTGCCTAGATCGGGATTGTCGACGATCAAGTTATCGTAAGCGACCTTGGCCCATTCGAAGGCCAGATTGAGCTTTGCGTCCGGGGTCGTGACCCGGAGGGTGGCCTGCCGGAGTCTGTCGTAATGGACGACGGCCTCGCGATAAACGGCCTCGGGATCCTTGGCCAGCTTTTCGTAAGTCTTGCGGACATCCTCGCGCCGGCCTTTTCCTCCGGCCAGGACGACCGGGATGAACATTCCTCTCGTCGCCTCCTTGGTCTCGATCGGGATCTTGAATTGATTGGGCGTGTCCGAGAGCATATGCGCCGGCGTGTAGGAGATCCCTTGGGCCGCCGGCGATCCGACGAGACCGTGGTTCTTCCGGGTCGGCTCGCTGATGATATAGGCCTTGAGCCCGCCGTCCCACGAGGCGTATTGTCCGCCGATGCCGGCCGGCCACATGGGTTGGAGAACGGGCAGAAAGCCGCAGACGATGGTCAGAGGCTCGGTCGTGTCCACGGCCAGGAGGATGACGGCGCCGGGCTCGTCGACCGCCGTGACGTAGGTCGCTTTGACCGTGAACGACTGAAAGACGTAGGTCAGGGTCGTGGCCGCGGGCGTCGCTGAGATATAGCGGACGATGTCCTTGCCGAGAATTGGCTCCGTGCTCGATCCGATCAGGAAAGAGAACTCAAAATTGCGGAGGAGCTTGAGCGGATAGGCCCAGGCCTCGAACGAGCCGCTCTCGGTGCCGAGGATGGCGAACTTTCGTCCGGCCTTGTCGAAATAGGTGTTCGGCTGGGCCAGCCGGTGAAGTTCAAGGTCGGACGAGGCCAGCTCGAAGCGAGGGATGAGCCCCTCGGCCGCGCCGGCGGAAACGGCGGAGCAAAGCAGAATACCGATGATGAGCAGATGACCCGATCTCCTGGCTTTCATCTCATCCCCCTTCTCTCTCTTAATCCTCTCTCAATGCTCGCACTGGTTGAACCAGGCGATCTCCTCGAGCGGTTTGCGTTTCTGCTCGCGGGACGGCTTCTTCTCATAATAGCCGAGCGTCAGCAGCGAGACGATCTTGTATTTGCGCGGGATTTTGAGGACTTTGCGGGCCTTCCGGATGCTGAACCAGCCGATCCAACACGTTCCGAGGCCGAGCTCTTCGGCCTGGAGGACGATGTGTTCCCCGGCGATCCCGATATCGATCATGAAGAACGGAACCTTCTGGACCTGACGGCCGAGCCGGTTGGCCAGGAAATCGAGCTTGGCCAGGATGAGGATCAGGACGGGGGCTTCGGCCGCGAACTTCGTCTGGGCGTAGATCCCCGAGAAGGCGGCCTTGGCGAAGCGCGCCTTGAGCTCCGGATCGTCGATGACCACGAAACGCCAGGTCTGGGCGTTCTCGGCCGACGGGGCCAGGCGAGCCGCTTCGAGACAAGTCAGGATCTTCTCCCGTTCGACCGGCTGGGGAAGATAGCGGCGGATGCTCCGCCGGCCGCGCACGAGCTGCTGAAAAGGCGTCCCGGCCACGGTCTCTCCGCTCACTTGATCAAATGCAGCCGCGTCTGCCGGCCGTCGATGAAATAGGTTCCCGCCCGGGTGAACGCGGCGTCCTGCTCGAGAGCGATCTGGATCTCCTGGTTTCCCAATTCGGCCACGGTCGCCCGGACATTGAGCTCGATCGAGTGGACGGTGTCGAAATAGAGCTGATAATCCCCCAAACCGGGAACCCCGCCCTGCATATCCCAAAGGCCGATCGTCGGCCCGGCGGCATGACCATGGAAGCCCAGGGGATGGGTATAAATGCTCGGCTTCAGCCCTTCCTCCTTGGCCTTTTTTAAAGACGCGGCAAGGATCTCGTTGCCGGTCCGCCCCTCTTTGAATTCTCCGATCAGGATGTCCTGGAGACGATTGCCCTGTCCCAGAGCGGCTTTCAACCCCGGCGGGGCGTCCTCCTCCCCTTCCCTGAGGATATAAGCGTGCTGTTGAGTATCCGTGTTCAGGCCGATATAGGTGATGCCGAAATCACAATGCAGGAGATCGCCGCGGTGGATGACTCGGCCGTCTTTTTGAGGACTTGATACGGGGCGTTGGATGGAGATCGACGGCTGGAACCAGGTGTCGAGCTTCAGCTCGTCCACCCGTTCCCGCATCCACCAGACGACGTCCTCGGTCGTCGTGACGCCGGGCGTGATGATGTTCCGGTTGAAGGCGTCAGCCACGATCTTATGGGCGATACCCACGATATGAGTATAGACCTCGAGTTCGTCAGGCGTCCGTCGTTCGAGCCAGCCGACCGCCAGGCGCTCGGCGGAGACGAGACGTTTGTTGAGCTCGGGGCCGAGAGCTTTGACGAGCTTCGCTTTGTGCGAAGCCGAAAGCCCGTCGCCGAAGGCGAAGGTGTCGGATTCGTCGATGCCGATCCTCTTCGGATTCCGCTCCTTGATGACCTGGGCCAGCCTCTCCCATTGGTCGGCTTTTCCCGGCTCGTACATGGCCCTGTAAAAGTCGCCGATGCCGTAGCGGCTGACCGACAGCCGCTCCAAGCCCGCCTGGCCTTTGTCGAAGAAAACCAAAATGCTCAGCCGCCGGGCGGCCATCGAGGACAAGGGAACGAGCGTCAGATAGACCGGGTCCTCCTCATATTCGCGGCAGATGACCACCCACATATCGATGGCCTCGCGGCCCATGATCTCGGGGAGAACGGTCTCAAGACGGAGCTTGAGCCAGCGGTCGAAGACTTCGGCCCGCTCTTTGAGCCCCAAAACGGCCGGGGACTGGCCGGCCCGGGCGGGCGGAGAGAAAGCGGTCAGGCAAGCGGCCGCGATCAAGACGAAAAAGCCACGATAGGCCGAATTTCTGTTCATCCGTCCTCCTTATGGCCAAGGATCGATCGAAAAAAACGATTTCTTCATATATATCAAAATCGAAAAAATTATGATATAGTCCGGACAATGAACCTTATCCGAGAAAATCTCGTATCTAGAGAGAGAAGGAGGATTCTTATGAAAAAAACCATCATCATCGGATTGGCCCTCGTCTTCGTGTTCCTCGGCCTGGCCGCCTGCAAGAAAGGCGCCGCGACGGGCGCGGATGCCGCCTTGGCCCTGCTCCCCAAGAATGTCCAGGGCATTGTCGTCATCGACGTCAACAAGGCCATGACGAACGCCGTCGTGGACAAGGCCATCAAGGACAGCAAGGAATACCAGAAGTACCAGGAATTCATCAAGGCAACCGGCATCGACCCGCAGAAGGACGTCTATTTCGTCGCCGTCGGCGTCTCCGGCATCGGCCAGAGCGGCGAAACGTCGGGTTCGGGCGTCGGCGTCATCAATCTCAAATACAACAAGGACACGCTCCTGCCCAAGATCAAAGAGCAAGCGACGAACGTCCAGGAAACGGTCTATGAAGGGGTGACGATCTACACCGTGACCGAAGGCGAAGGCAAGAAACCGATGTCCGGGGCCTTTCTCGACAACGCCCATATCGCCGTCGGCGAGGACCGGGAGCTCAAAGCCGTCATCGATGTTTTCGCTAAGAAGGCCGACAACGTCTTCAAGAACGCCGAGCTCTCGGCCCTGATCGATAAGTCGAACAAAGCGGCCATGGTCTGGGCCGCCGTCCAATTCCCGCCCGAGATGATGAAAGGCGTGGCGGCCTCGAATCCGATGGCCTCCGACCTGGGGGAGATCAAGGCCCTCCAGATATATTTCGACTACGCCAATAAATCCCTCCAGCTCGAGATCAAGGCCGTCGGCGGCGACGCCGAGAAGAACAAAAAGCTCGCCGAGACCCTGACCGGTTTCAAGGCTCTGGGCGGCATGGCCGGCGCGGACAAGCCCGAGATCGGCGAACTGATCAACAAGATCGAGATCTCCTCGTCCTCCGACGCGGTCAAGATCTTCGCCAATGTTCCGGAGGATCTCCTGAACAAGCTCAGCGCGACCGCGACCAAGACGGTCGAAGCAAAGCTCGAGGGGGCGAAGACCGAAGAGAAGAAGGACGAGAAGATCGAGATCAAGAAATAAGGGGCGGGGATCACTCCTCGAAGATATACTCTTTCCGGTTGAAGACCAGGCAGGCCGCGGCCAGAAAGCCGGCCGTCAAGATCAGGAGCGTGGCGATCGACGCCGCGGCCGGGCTGGGCTGAAGACCGACCATCAAGAACGACAGCTTTCCGGGACTTCCCGTCGAAGCGGCCGGCAGCAATGATTTCAGATAGTGCATGAGGGTGAACTTCTGCGTCGAGCCGGGAAAATATTGGACGACGTTCTCCCAGCCGAAGCTGAAGAAAAGCCCGAACAAGACCGACTTCTTGAGGAACGTCCCGATCAGGGTGAAGAAGGCCAGATAAGCGAGAAGGCCGAGGGCCAGGACGCCCAGCCCTCCGAGCATAGTCGTCCACGCGTCCCGATCGGCGAGACGCTCGATGTTCAGGACGACGAAGGAGAGGACGACGCTCGCCGTCAGCATGATCAGCAAAAACAGGCCGTAGGCGGCGTATTTGCCCAGGACGATCGCGGTCTTGTCCGCGGGCCGGGTCGTGAGATAGGTCAAGGTCTTTCCCTCGAGCTCCTCGGAGACGATTGAGGTTCCGTAAAACAGGGCCAGGACGAGGATCAGGAATTGGAGGTCGAAGGCCATGATGACGTTGTTGAAAAGGGACGGCCCGTCGACCGGCGGCGCGCCGGGGGCGAAGAGCCGGCTGGCCCGGATGACCAGGGCCACGAGGACGGGCAGGCCGCTGATGAGAAAGAAGACCCGCGTCTTCCGCGCTTTGCGACCGATGAAGAAGAAGAACGAAAAGACGGAGCGGAGGGCGTTTCGCGGCATGGTCATTTTCCCGTGAGGTAATCGAAGACGGCCTGGAGATTGTCGTCGGGCGAGGTGATCTCCTCGACGTCGATGGCGGTGTCCACGACGAGACGCGGCAGAAGCCCGAAAATGACGTCTCGATCCCGCGTCTCGAAGACGATGGTCTCCGGGCCGGGTCCGAACTGGATGTTCTGGATCGAAGGCTCTCCCACCAGGCGCGCGGCCAGCCGGCGGGTGTCGCTGCACATCACCGAGATCTTATGGGGATGCTTGTCGATCAGGTCGCGGATGTAGTGGATGTCGCCCTGGGCCAGGATCTTTCCCTGATGGAGAAGGACGATCGAACGGGTCAAGGCCTCGATCTCGGGCAGGACATGGCTCGAGACGATGACCGTCTTGCCGGACTCCTTGAATTCCTTGATGAGCCGGATGACCTTGCGCTTGCCGAGGGGATCGAGCCCGTTGAGCGGTTCATCGAGGATGATGATCTGCGGATCGTGGGCCACGGCCTGGGCCACTTTCAGCCGCTGCCGCATGCCCCGGCTGTATCCCCGGATCAGACGGTCCTTGTCCTTGGCCAGTTCGACGAAACGGAGGGCCCGTTCGGCGCGGGCCCCGATCTCGGCCGCCGAAAACCCATACAGGCTGAGAAGCCTCGTCAGGAATTCCCAGCCGGTCATGTCCTCGTAGAACGAATCCTGTTCCGGGCAGAACCCGAGCTGGGCGAACGTCCTGACATTGTTCCAGATCGACTCGCCGAGAATGGAGACCGTTCCGATGCTCGGCTTGATCTGGCCGGTGATGAGTTTTAGGAAGGTGGACTTGCCCGCGCCGTTGGGGCCGAGAAGGCCGGTGATCCCCGGCTCGATCTCGAGGCTGACGTCAGATAGGCCGAGGACGTTTCCGTACCACTTGCTGAGGCTCTGGGTGCGGATGACGGCCGTCATTTGATCACCGCCGACCTGCTGGATGTTGCATTTGATCGAAAGGAGACAGAAGGAGGAATCGTGGAAGATCCCGTAAAAGATACCGAAGAACACGTCGGAAAAGATATAAATCAGGAAGATCAGGATGGAGACGTAGCGCCGGTTCTTGCTGAGCGAGGAGACGAGGAGCGTGTAAAAAGCGAAAAAGAGGGTGACCAGGAGCGAATAGCCGATCACCGAAACCGGGAGCCAGGGATAGTCCGCCAGGAGCTTGAAGCTGCCCGAAAAGATGATTTTAAAGAGGATGAACAAAAGACCGGGGACGAGCGTCACGATGAGCAAGAAAAAGGACACCGTGGCCATCTTGCCCAGCCAATAATCGCGCTTGCGGAGCGGCCTGGAGAAATAAAGCTGAAGCGAATTGAATTTCAGGTCGTCGCAGATGAGCGATGCCCCGGCGAGGACCATGAGCATGACCATGAGGAAAAGCGTGGTCTCGAAAGTGAAATAGGTCTTAAAATAGGCGGGATCGACCCCGAGGAGCCGGTTCCCGCTCCGGCCGCGGAACATGAACTGAAAGTCTTCGATGCGCTCGGACATATAGATGCCGGCGAGGAAGAAGATGGCCGGACCCAGAGAAATGGCGAAGACCGGCTTGAAGAACTTCCGCTTGAAGGCGAGGCGGATGCCTAATCTCGTGATCGGCCACCAGGGCAGCCGACGTTCGACGAAAGTCCCTTCCCAGTGGGCGTAGCCGCGTTCCGCGATCGGCATCAATCCACCCCCACGGTTTCGGCGAACAGGTCCTCGAGCGAGGTCCGGCTCTTGATGAAATAGCGGATCTGAACGTTCTCGAGCGCCGCCGTCCGGAAAATCTCGGTCCGGGAGAGGTCGG
>JAPKZI010000127.1 GCA_026393865.1 Candidatus Aminicenantota bacterium | reverse complement strand
GATCTCGCGCGCTTGGGAGGGCTTCCAAATGGCCATCGTCCCCAGCTTTTGATCGACGGCCGGGAACACATCGCATTCCGTCTTGCGCGGGATCCAGCGGAAAGCGAGCAAGCCCATGACGACGCGGCCGTCCCGGTCCTGAAAACGGAGGCTGGAAAAGGGGATCCGCATTTCGGCGAACCAACCCTGGTCGTTCCTGACGACGGCCACGTCCCAGAACGTGTTCCAGCTGCTGTTGACGGGCATATCAGTGATCGAGCGGACCTCGGCGTCGTTGGAGACCGAACCGTCCCAGCGGAGCCCGGTCGGCGTGGTGTAAAAAGCCAAGCCGTTTTCCTTGTCGTCAAAGGTGTCGAAGAGGACACCGAACAATTCCGAGTTCGACTCGAAATAATCCCGCTTTTTGGATGGAGCTTGGATCTTTAGCGGCTCGCTATCATAGAGCCGGCCGGCGATGTAAAGGTAGTCGTCATCGAAGCCGAGCAGAACCTCGGTTTTTTCCGAAGGGGGATTCCCATAGTTGGGTATGAACATGATGAGCGGGAGAGGCTTGATATCCTTCCAGGCCTCTTCGCGGCTTAAGCCGTCGAGGGTAACTGGCGCGGACAGCCTCTGGATGACGATCGGTTCTTTGGCCAGTGGAAGGGCCGCTTTTTCTTGGGGCTGCGCTTTAACCGGCAGAGCGGTCGTTAGCGCGATCGCCGCGGCTAATATCAGGAAGCTCTTTTTGGGTCCCACGACATCCCCTCATTCATCGCTTTAATTATATGAAGCCGACGAAAATGTCAACGAAAATGGAGGGATGAGGTCACTGAATAGGCGCGTAAAAATCGGCTCCCTTGATAATTAAAGGAAGCCGCTCTCCGGATTTATTTCTTTCCTCTTTGCTCGGGAAGGAAATTTTTCATCATCCACAGTTCGGATTTGCCCAACCCCGCGACAAAAGCGACCCTTTTGCTGTCGGGGTCGAGGCGGGATCGCCTTTTAGCGGGATTTGGACAACCCCGCGGATTTCTCCTTCGGCAGGAAGTTCTCCATCACCCAGAGTTCATTCTTGGACCCCTCACTGACACTGAACGAAAAGCGGCGGTTATCCGGATTGAGAGAGAAGTTATGCATGTTTTTAATGGAGAGGTCCAGCTTCAACGGCGTTCCGCCCTGGGCCGGAACCCGCCAGATGTCACCGTTCATAGGATAGATTGCCCGGGCGATGATGTTACGGCCATCCCTCGTCCACCTCAGCCCATAAGCCTGCGCCGAACCGCGGAAAAGCTCACGCGGCTCTCCTCCGCCGAGGGACACGGTCTTAACGGCGCCGGCCACCTGGAACACCACGTCCCGGCCGTCCGGCGAGAGGTCGTAGGATCCATGATGGTAAGACGTATCTTCTATCTTGGCGACTTTCGATTCCTCTCCGGTATCGAGATTGCGTTTTGTGATAAACAGCTCATTCCCCTCTTCCTTGGTGCCGGCTTTCAGGTATACGAGGGTCTTTCCGTCCGAGCATAGCCTGGGAGATCGGCCAGGGGGGTCCGCCATCAACAAGTCGATCCTGTTTGTTTCCGTATCAATCCGAACGAATGCTGTTGCTATCTCCGTCGACCTAAGACCGATGATGGAATGGCCCTCCGGAGCCCAGGAGATATCGTTAATGTAAGGAAGACGCTGCGACAGGAACCGCTCTTCCCCGGTTGCGGCGGACCGGATCGCGAGGAGGTCGTTTCCGGGGCCGAGGGCTCCCGAATGCGAGACGTAGACCAGGCTCTTGCCGTCGGGGGACCATTGCGGCAAGTACGGTTGGCTCATATAACGAGTCGTGACCGGCGCTGGCGGCGCGAGTATTTTGCCGGTTTCGAGGTCGACCGTCCCAATGTAGAGGCGACCCAAATTAACGTTGGTCCTGTAATAGAGCGAGCCGTCGGGAGCGAATCCGAGAATGTCCGAATCCCAGCTGAAGTCCTTTTTTAGCAGTTCCGGTTCTCCTTGCTGCTTCCCCCCGGTGATGTGGACGCTCCAGATGTCCCACGTCCCTGAACGGTCGCTGAGGAAGACAAGGCTTCTCCCGTCCGGCGTCCATCCAAGCAGTTGATTTTCCGCGGGATGCCCGGCAACAACGACCTCATTCCGGCCATCGGCGGTCATCAGGAAGACGCCGCAACGAGGCGAGCTGCCCTCATGTCCGGCACTGAACGCGACAAATCGCCCATCGGGCGAGAAGTTGGCGGTCCCGGGAGAACGCATCGTCGTCGCCCAAGCAATATTGCTCCTCAGGACGCGCACCGAGCCGTCCGCTGTAGAGATCAGAATTCCGTCAATCGCCACCGACGACTCACGAAGGCGAAATGCGAGGATGAACCCTGCGTCAGGCGACCAGTCCAAGGGTCCGACCAAAGAATCTTTCTCCCTATAAAGTGTGCGAAGGCCCGAACCATCCAGGTTTCTAATCTGCAGTTGAGAAGAGACCTCGTCCTGTGTATACGAGCTGTATGCGATTTGTTTTCCGTCGCGCGAGAACGCTGGGAGACCGATGGTCTTCCCTTTCTCGCTCCAGGGCACCCGATTTTTGATTCGGCTCGACTGTCCGCTGGCAACGTCGAACTGGACCACGTCACCCGTGTCCTGGTCCAGATTGCTGATGTACTTCCCATCCGCGGTCAAGACTCCATCGACGCCGGAGGCGTCTGTGAGAACCCGGCGTGCGACAAGCCCGCCCGTGACAGCCGGCCCACCAAGGACCGCCAACCTCGCCCGCGCCTGGGCCACAATCCCGGCCTGGTCGGCGTATTCGCGCACGACGCGCTCGTAGGCCGCGCGGGCCTCGGCATTGCCCAACTTTTCGTGGCACTGGCCCATCCGCAGCAAGGCCTGGGCCGCGACTTCCCGGTTTCCCGGAAACCGCTTCAGGATGTCCTGATAGATCGCGATGGCTTTCGGCAGGTCCCCCGCCACCTCTTCCTGATACTAGCCGGACTGAT
>JAPKZI010000237.1 GCA_026393865.1 Candidatus Aminicenantota bacterium | reverse complement strand
TTCGCCGGCATCGTCCCGCCGCTCCCGGCCGACATCTTCCCCGTGACGCTGCGCGACGAGGTGATGTCGCGCCTCCGCGCGCGCAAGAACCTCGGCTGGGACGAACGGCAGCGGGCCAAGCGGGAGCTGGCCGTCATCGAGAGCTCGGGCTTCGCCCCGTACTTCCTCATCGTCAACGACGTCGTCGAGTTCGCCCGCCGCAACGGAATCCTCCACAACCTCAAAGGCTCGGGGGCGTCGTCGTTCCTGGCCTACCTGCTCGGCTTCTCCCACGTCAACCCGGTCGAGTTCGATCTCTACTTCGAGCGCTTCCTCAACAGCGGCCGCGACGACCCGCCGGACATCGACCTCGACTTCGACTCGCGCTTCCGCGACAGGATCCTGGCCTACGTTCTGGATAAGTACGGGCAGGGCCGGACGGGCGCGGCCTTCGTCTGCAGCCTGAAGAACTTCGGCGCCCGCTCCGCCCTCTACGAGACGGCCCGGGCCTTCGGCCTTCCGCCCGAGGAGTCGCGCGCCCTGAGCCAGCGGGCGCCGTATTTCGCCGAGCCGAGCTGGCTGACGCGGACGAACCCGGCCCCGGGCTACCTCGAGATCTGGAAACTGGCCTCCGAGCTGACCTCGGTCTACCACGAGATCTCGCTCCACGTCGGCGGCGTCATCCTCACGCCCGCTCCCGCCGACCGCTGCCTGCCTCTAGAGAGATCGGCCAAGGGCCTCCTCATGTCCCATTACGACCGGGACGCCGTCGAGGACCTCAAGCTCATCAAGCTCGACCTGCTCTCGGTGCGGGGCCTGGCGGCCGTCTCGGCGACGAAGGCGGTCCTCGGCCTGAGGGACATCCCGGCCGGCGACGCCAAGACGTTCGGCCTGTTGAAGGGCGCCCGGACCATCGGCTGCTTCCAGGTCGAAAGCCCGGCCATGGTGAATCTCCTGCGCCGGATGAAGCCGGACACGATCTTCGAGCTGACTCAGGCGCTGGCCCTCATCCGGCCCGGTCCGACCGAGAGCGGGATGAAGGAAGCGCTGCTCCGGAGCCGGGAGGGGCGGGGGACGTTCCGCGATCCGTTTCTCGAAAAGATTCTGCCCGAAACGGACGGGCTGCTGCTCTACGAGGAGCAGGTTATGCAGATCGCGGAGCGCGCGGCGGGCATGCCGCCCGAGGAGGGCGATCTGCTGCGGCGGAGCCTGAAGGCCAAAGGGGAGTCGCCGCTGCCCATCGTCAAGGCCCGCTTCTTCAAGGAGGCCAAGGACCGCGGCTATACGGCGGCCGAGGTCGAGAAGCTGTGGCAGGTGATGGAGAAGTTCTCGTCGTATTCTTTCAATAAAGCGCACAGCGCGTCGTACGCCTTCATGGCCTACCAGGCCGTGTACTTGAAAGCGCATCACACCGTGCCCTACCTGGCGGCCGTGCTCAACGCCGGCGGCGGCTATTATCTGCTGCCGGAGTACGTCGAGGAGGCCAAGCGGCTCGGCGTCCGCATCCTCGGCCCGGACGTGAACCGCAGCGGCCGCGAGTTCGAGGTCGAGGGGGGCGCTATCCGCGTCGGGTTCACCTCGATCAAGAACCTGCCCCTGCGGACGGTGGAGAAGATCATCGACGAGCGCAAGGCCGCCGGCGAGTATCCGTCGATCGAGGACTTCCTGGCCCGCGTCCATGTCTCGAAGTCGGAGCTCTTCACCCTGATCAAGGCCGGCGTCTTCGACTCGCTCGAAGCGCGGCGCACCCGCCAGGTCCTGCGCTATTTCCAGGGCATCGAGAGCGTGGACGTCGCGGCCGACCTCGATCCGCGGGAGAAGGCGAAGATGCTGATCAACGCCCTCGGCTTCAGCCAGGACGGCGACCCCCTCGCCCTCTACGAGGGAAAGCGGCCGGACCTGCGGATCAAGGATTTGCGGAAATATGCCGGACAGCAGGTCGAGCTCGTCGTGCGGGTCGTGGATGCCCGGGGCAAGGAGACGAACGGCGGCCGGAAATATTTCTATCTGTTCGAGGACGAAACGGGCCTCCTCGAGGGCGTGGGCGGGCGGAAGTGCCTGACCATCGGCGAGCCGCCCGTCTGCTGCCTGCGGGGCGAAGCGCGGTCCGACGGCAACGGGATCATGAAGATTTTCGACTGCTCCTTCTCCCGCTCATTTTAAAGGGGGACGACGCATCCTGTCCCCATTTTTCGCACCGATCCAGCCCATTTCTTCTGACTAGGAAATTGGGGACAGGATGCGTCGTCCCCCTTTTGCCCCATTTCTGTCGGCAATTTCGGGGCGG
>JAPKZI010000129.1 GCA_026393865.1 Candidatus Aminicenantota bacterium | reverse complement strand
TTGAGTGAGAGGTGTGTCATGAAAAAACGGACGATTTTCTTATCCGTGCTTTTGATCGGACTGACCGTTCTGGCGACGTTTCTGATCGCGCAGGTGGTGCCACAGGATAAATACTTTGTCTTCGTGACAAAATGGTCCTTTAGTCCCGAGGGGATGAGCCCCCGCTGCGCCTTTGTGGACAAGAACGGGAATCTTTATGTCTCCGGGGACAGGAAGGTCCTGAAGTACGGCCGGGACGGCGTCCGGGTCATGAAGATCGAGAACCTGCCGAACAATGATACCTTCACCTTCAATTCCTCGGAGATGTGGGTTGCGGTCGATGACGCAGGGAACATCTATGTCGTCAACCAACAAGATAACAATGTTTTCAAGTTCGACGCCGATGGCAATTATCTGACGAAGTGGGGGACTGTAGGGTCCGGCGACCGTCAATTTAACGGGCCCCTTGGCATCGCCGTCGACGGAAGCGGGAACGTCTATGTCGGGGATCGTAATAATTCCAGGATTCAAAAATTCGATTCTTCGGGCAATTTTATCCTGGCGTGGGGTTCCGGCGGCAGCGGCGACGGCCAGTTCAGCTGTGTCCGCGAGCTCGCCTTCGATTCGACAAGGAACGAGCTGTACGTCCTCGAGGACTGCGGCAACCGCCGGATCCAGATCTTCGACACGGCTGGCGTGTTCCAAAGCAAGGTCGATCTCTATCCCGGCGGGGTCGGTGTGCTCAGCCCCTACGGCTTCTGCGTAGGGCCTGATGGCTATTTTTACGTGGCCGACTCAAATAACGGAGGGATCAATAAAATATGGAAGGTCCCGCATCCTTCCGTCGGGGGGGGCCTCACGGAGGCGCTAGGCCACAATCCGGGCACCGATGATTATCATTTCCACGGCATTTACGATGTCGTTTTCGATTCCGCGGGCAACCTGCTCCTCGTCGATTTTCAGTGGAATTATGGGAGTGCGAGAGCGATGAAATATCGGCCCAACGGGGCTCCGCTCATCGATATTTTATCTCCATTATCCAACGCCTCTCTTTCCGGAACGATCACGATCCAGACCTCGGTCTCCATGCCCGACGCGGGTTCTACGTTCAGCAAGGTCGAGTTCTATAGGGATAACACGAAACTGGGCGAAGGCACGCCTTATAATTTTAATTGGGATACGACCTCTACGACGAACGGCCCCTACGCGCTCTGGGCCGTCGCCTCCAATACCGCCGGAACGCTAGCCAAAGCTAGAGTCGATATCATCGTGGCCAACGGCGATGGCTTCCCGACGATTTCGCTCACCAATCCCACCCTGGGGGCGAAGGTCCGGGGTACGGTGACGCTTCAAGCTACAGCCTCCGACGTCGTCGGATTAGCCAAGGTCGAGTTCTATGTCGATGACCGCAAGGTCGGCCAGGATACCTCGGATCCGTTCGCGCTCGACTGGAATTCCACCTCTGTCGACGATGGCGAGCACGAATTCCGGGCGGTCGCCACCGATTCGCGGACGCTCCCGTCAGCCTGGCGTTCAACAAAGCCAAAACCCGGCTATATGTGGGCGGCTCCAGCCGGATCCGCATCTATGATCTGGGAGGGAGCCTGGTCCAGCAGATCGACAGCCCCGGCAGCGGCGAATACTTCGATTATGACGTCTATATCGCCGTCGATGACGCCGGGGACATCTATGCTACGGGTTCCAACCAGAACAAGATCTGGAAGCTCGACCCGACGGGAAAACTGCTGAAGAAATGGGGAGGGACGGGCAAGGGGAACTATCTCTACAACGGTCTGCGCGAGGTCGCGCTGGACAGCGGCGGCAACATCTATGTCGCCGATGGGGGCAATCACCGGATCGTCAAGTTCGATTCCAGCGAGACTTTCGTCAAGGCTTGGGGGACGCAGGGCGGAAGCATCGGACAGTTCAACTGGCCGGACGGGCTGGCTTTCGACGCTTCGAACTATCTCTATGTCACGGATCAGAGCAACAGCCGAGTCCAGGTGTTCAAGGCGGACGGATCGTTCTTCAAGACGTGGGGAACGGGTGGCTCGGGCAACGGTCAACTGAACATTCCCTCAGGAATTTCTTTTGACGCAGAAGGCTATGTTTATGTGACGGATACGAATAACCATCGAATCGAGAAATTCACGGCCGACGGGACGTTCATCACCAAGTGGGGCACATACGGAAGCGGCGACGCCAACTTCAGCGGGCCCGCGGACGTCATCGTCGACCCCAACCTGAATGTCTATGTCGCCGACCGGAACAACGGCCGCATCGTGGTCTTCCGCTCGACGTGGAAACCGTCTATCGTTATCACCTCGCCGTTGGACATGGCCACTGTCACGGGCACACCCAAGATCCAGGGCACGGCCTCGAGCGAGGTTGGGATCAATAAGGTCGAGGTCTTCATCGACGGGACGAAGCTGGGGGACGCGGCGTTATCGGCGCCGGTCATGTCGGGCCTCTCCGTCACCGCTGCGGCCAATGCTTCGAACTTCACCTATGATTGGAACACGGCGCCGTATACCGACGGGCCGCACAAGATCAAGATCAAAGCGACCAACGGGTTGCTCCAGACCAACGAAGTCGAGATCACGGTCATCGTCAATAACTCCGGCGACACGCCGCCGACCGTTTCGATCACCAGCCCGGCCACCGGGGACTTCGTCCGACTCAGCGCGACGATCAAGGCGTCAGCGACGGACGACCATCCGCCGTTGGCCAAGGTCGAATTCTTTGTCGACGGGATCAAAATCGGCGAGGATACGGTCTCTCCATACGAATACGCCTTGGACTCGACCGGCCTCATCGACGGCGATCACGTGATCAAGGTCACGGCCACCGACTCGATCGGCCAGACCACGTCGGCCACGGTGACCGTCACGGTAGCCAATCACGAGGAATTCGCTTTCCTCAAGAAATGGAGCACGGACGGTCCCCACGGCCTCGCCTTCGATAAGGCGGGAAACCTCTATGTCGGAGGGAGAGGACGGGTCCGAAAATTCAGCCCCGAGGGGACGCTTCTTCTCCAGATCGATAACACTGAAAATTACACCCTCGATGAGGAAACGTTCGTGGCTTTGGACAGCGCCGACAATATTTACGCGACCTGTCCCAACCAGAACTATATCGTCAAATTCGACAAGACCGGGAAATACCTCAAAAAATGGGGGGCGGGCGGGAGCAACAACAATCAATTCAGCTATCCCGTGGGGATCGCCATCGATAGCCTGGATAATCTCTACATCGCCGACCAGAACAACCATCGGATCGTGAAATACGACACGAACGGCACGTTCATCCGCAAATGGGGAGCGCAGGGCAACAACGACGGCTGGTTCCAAATTCCTCGGGGACTCGCGGTCGATCCGGCCAATAACGTCTACGTCGCGGACTCGAACAACCAGCGCATCCAGGTCTTCGACTCCAACGGAACATACCTCAAGAGATTCGGAACCGGCTCGGGGAGCGGCGATACGAACTTGAACGCGCCGCAGGGCGTCGGCCTCGACGCCGAGGGAAACGTCTATATCGCCGACCACAACAATAACCGGATCGTCAAGTACGACCCGAACGGCAACTTCCTGGCCAAATGGGGGAGCCAGGGCACGGGGGATGTGAATTTCCAGCGGCCGATCGACGTCAAGGTCGATTCTTCGTTTTATGTCTATGTTTCGGACCGGGACAACAGCCGCATCATCAAATTCCGCTCGAGCTGGAAACCGGCCATCGAGCTGACGGCGCCTCTTCCCAACGCGTCCGTCAGCGGCACGACCCAGATCCTGGCCAACGTCTCGAGCGACGTCGGCATCAGCAAGGTCGAAGTCTATGTCGCCGGGGTCAAGCTGGGCGAAGCGAGCGCCTCGCAGGTCGCGGCGAATGTTATCACAAACAATTTCGTCATGGCCGCGGCGGCGGGATACACCTTCAACTGGAACACGACGACCTATGCCGACGCCCCTTACGAGCTCAAGATCGTAGCCACCAATTTGCAGGGCAAGACCTCCGAGGTCAAGATCACGGTGGTGGTCAACAATTCGAATGACGCGGCGCCGACGGTGTCCATCACCAGCCCGGCGGCCGGCGACTACGTCCGGCTGAGCGCGACGATCAAGGCGACGGCTTCCGATAACGTGGGTGGTGGGATCGCCAAGGTCGAGTTCTACGCCGATGGGATCAAGCTCGGACAGGACACGACCGTCCCATATGAATATGTTTGGAACGCCTCGAGCGCCGTGGACGGCGAGCACGAGATCAAGGCCATGGCCTACGATACCATCGGCCAGACGACCACGGCCGGCCTCAAAATCCAGGTGGCCAATCACGAGGGATTCGCCTTCTTGAAGAAGTGGACCACGGAAAATCCGTGCGCCCTGGCCATCGACAAGAGCGGGAATATCATTGTCGGGGGCGGCAACCGTGTCCGGAAATACAGCCCGGACGGGACGCTCCTTCTCCAGATCGACGCGACGAGCGAATACGGCTTCGAGTGGGATATGGGCGTGGCCGTGGACAGCCAGGGCAATATCTATGCCACCTGCCCCGGCAGCAATTACGTGGCCAAGTTCGACGCGGCCGGCAAATTCCTCAAGAAATGGGGCACCTTGGGGACGGGCAATACGCAGTTCGACTGGCCGATCGGGATCGCGGCCGACAGCTCCGACAACATTTACGTCGTCGACAATCGGAACCAGCGGATCGTGAAGTTCGATTCGAGCGGCACGTTCATCAAGACGTGGGGCAACCAGGGCGGCGCGGACGGGTCGTTCCAATGGCCTTGGGGGATATCCGTTGACGCCTCGAACAACGTCTATGTCGCGGACCAGAGCAACAGCCGCATCCAGGTCTTCAACACGAGCGGCACGTTCATCAAGAAGATCGGCGGGACATGGGGCTCGCTGGACAACCAGTTCCGAAACCCCCGCGGGGTCGGTTTCGACAGCGAAGGCAACGTCTATGTCGCGGACACCGACAACCACCGCGTCGTTAAATATGACTCGAACAGCAGCTATCTGACGAAGTGGGGAACCCAGGGGAGCCTGGACACGAACTTCAACAGTCCGTTTGACGTCAAGGTCGATTCTTCGTTCTATGTCTACGTCGCGGACCGCAACAACAACCGCATCCTCAGGTTCCGCTCCTCGTGGAAGCCTCAGATCGAGTTCGTCGCGCCCGCGGCGAACGCCGCGGTCAGCGGGACGACCGCGATCCAGGCCAATGTCGCGAGCGACATCGGCATCAACAAGGTCGAGGTCTACGTCAATAACAACTTGCTCGGCAATATGAGCGCGGCGGCGGCTGCGGCCAACGTCATTTCGGGCGATTTCATCATCGCCGCGGCCTCGTCGTTCACCTACAATTGGAACACGACGACGGGAGCCTATCCCGACGGCGCGTACAAACTGAAGCTCATCGCCTATAACGCCCAGAACAAGACCTCGGAAGTCGAGATCACGGTCATCGTCAACAATTCGAGCGACGCCGTGCCGACGGTGTCCATTACCATCCCGGCGGAGGGCGA
This sequence comes from Candidatus Aminicenantota bacterium, assembly GCA_026393865.1. Classification (GTDB taxonomy): domain Bacteria; phylum Acidobacteriota; class Aminicenantia; order Aminicenantales; family UBA4085; genus JAPKZI01. Next base: position 6,967 of record JAPKZI010000129.1, on the reverse strand, counting down.
TATCATCCGCCTGAGCGCGACGATCAAGGCTGCGGCGGCCGACGACAAAGGGATCGCCAAGGTCGAATTCTACGCCGACGGGACGAAGATCGGCGAGGACGCCACGCCTCCCTATGAATACACGTGGGACGCGAAGACCGTCGTGGACGGCGAGCACGAGATCAAGGTCACGGCCTACGACACGATCGGCCAGACCAAGTCGGCTACGGTCAAGGTGACCACCCAAAGCCACGAGGAATTCGGATTCATCAAGAAATGGACAACGGACAGTCCGAACAGCCTGGCCTTCGACCGAATCGGCAACCTCTATGTCGGCGGCGGCAACCGCGTCCGGAAATACAGCCCGGAGGGCGTGCTGCTCCTTCAGGTCGAGAACTCGAGCGATTTCACCCTCGACAATGACACTTCCGCGGCCGTTGATGGCAGCGGCAACATTTACGCGACGAGTCCCAACCAGAATTATGTCGTCAAGCTGGATTCGACCGGAAAGTTCGTCAAGAAATGGGGGGCCCAGGGGACCGGGGACAATCAGTTCGACTATCCGTCCGGCATCGCCGTGGACGGGGCGAACAACGTCTATGTCGTGGATCACCGGAATCATCGGGTCATGAAGTTCGACGCGAACGGCACCTTCCTGGCCAAATGGGGCTCCCAGGGCGGCGGCGACGGATCGTTCCAGTGGCCTTGGGCAATCACCGTCGATTCCGCGAATAATATCTATGTCGCCGACCAGAACAATCAGCGCATTCAGAAGTTCACATCGAGCGGCACGTATATCATGAAATTCGGCTCGGGCTGGGGGAGCGGCGATACGAACCTGCGCGAACCGCGCGGCGTAGGCCTCGATACCGAGGGCAACGTCTATATCGCCGATACCAACAATCATCGGATCGTCAAGTATGACCCGACCGGGATCTTTTTGGCCAAATGGGGAACTCAAGGATCGGGAGACCTCAATCTTCAATGGCCGTGCGACGTGAAGGTCGACGCGCTCTTCAATGTCTATGTCGCCGACCGGAACAACGGCCGGATCATCAAGTTCCGTTCGACGTGGAGGCCGGGGATCACCCTGACCTCGCCCCTGGCCAACGCCACATGACGGCCGCGGCGTCCACGTATTCTTATAGCTGGAACACGACGATCCATCAAGACGGTCCGCACACGCTCAAGCTCAAGGCCTATAACCTCCAAAACAAGGTCACCGAGACCGAGATCACGGTCATCGTCAACAATTCGCTCGACGTCCTGCCGACGGCGTCCATTGGGACAGCCAGTCGGTCGATGACGGCGACCGGGTCATCAAGGTCGCGGCGATCGATACGATCGGACAGAGGAAAGAAGTTTCGATCAATGTCGTGGTCCGGAACCGGGACGTCTATGATTACGCCTACCGCTGGAGCACGCAGTGGAACAACAGCTACGGCGGGGGCAATCCGAACAGCATCGCTGTCAACAACAAGCGGAACAGCGTTTATATGACGTTCCACGAGAAGATCGAGGTCTATTCGATGGGCGGCACGTTCCTCTTCGCCATCGCCAAACCGGCCAACGACGAGTACCCCATAACGAACGACATGCGGATCGCGGTGGACGCGAACGGCAACATCTACGTGACCTGTCCGGACGTCCAGACGGTGGTCAAGTTCGACGCGGCGGGCAAGTTCGTCAAGAAATGGGGGAAGAAGGGCAGCGGCAACGGCGAGTTCAGCCGGCCCCAGGGCATCGCCTGCGACAGCCAGGGAAACGTCTATGTCTGCGACGGCTATTACAACGCGGACAAGTCCAACAACGGCCGCGTCATCAAGTTCAACGCCGACGGCGCGTTCCTCGCCGCGTTCGGAAGCATGGGATGGAACGACGGGCAGTTCCAGAACCCGATCGATATCGCCCTGGACGGCTCCGACAATGTCTATGTCACCGACAACTGGAACAATCGATTGAACGCCTTCAGGGCGGACGGAACGTTCCTCTGGCGCAAAGGCGATTGGGGCTACGGCGACCTGCAGTTCCAGAACCCCGCGGGCATCGGAATCAGCTCCGATAACTTCCTGTTCATCGCCGACAGCGGCAATAACCGCGTCGTCAAATACGACTCCGCCGGGACGTTCAAGTGCAAATGGGGAACGAGCGGCAGCGGCGACATGAATTTCAATTGGCCGCAGGACGTGGCGGTCTCGGCGAATGGATATGTCTATGTCGCCGATACCAACAACCAGCGGATCGTCGTCTTCAAACTGCGGGGCCTGCCGACGGTCACGATCACCAATCCGCTCAAGGACGCTTCGGTCAGCGGGACGATCAAGATCAAGGGGACGGTCGAGTGCGAATACGGCGTGAGCAAGATCGAATGGTATATCGACGGGGTCAAACAGGGAGAGATGACGCCGGCGGCGCCGGTGGCGGGAGTCCGCATGGCGGCCGCGACGACGACAGCCTTCGAGTTCAATTGGATCACGACGTCGGGCTTCCTCAACGGCTCGCACGACGTCAAGGTCCTGGCCTACAATACGGACAACGTGACCAACTCCTCTGAGGTGACGGTCATCGTCAACAACGGCGGCGATAACCCGCCGACGGTGGCGATCACGAACCTGACCGAAGGGCAGGTTTTGAAGGACTCGGTGACGATCAAGGCCACGGCCTCCGACAACGCCGGGGTGACCAAGGTCGAATTTTTCGTCGATGAGACCAAGCTCGGCGAAGACGCGACTTCGCCCTACGAATTGTCCTGGGCGACGAAGCTCTCCTCCGACGGAAAGAAGAAGGTCAAAGCGGTGGCCACCGACACGATCGGCCAGAAATCCTGGGCGACGGTCAACGTCATCGTGGACAACGCCGGGCGGTTCCTGTCGGTCGCGGTCTCCGACGCGGACGTGATCTTCCTGACCCAGGACAACCGGCTGAAGAAGGTCGACAAAAACGGCGTGACCGGGGATGTCCTCCCCTCGACCATCAGGGTCAGCCAGTTCCAGTTCGATCCGCTCGGCTACCTGTACATCGTCTTTCAACAGAAGCAGGAGCTGGCCGACGGGAAACCCTACATACTGATCAAGGTGGATCCGAAGACGAACCAGGTCAAAGGCATCGACCCGAGCCTCAACCGGCTGATGTGGATCGACTGGAGCACCTCGAACAACCTCCAATTCGACTCGGCGGGGAATGTCTATTACTTCGGAGAGAACGAGGAACAGGTCGGGGAAAATCGGATCACCAAGCGGGTCCTCCGGAAATACGTCAACGACAACCACATCGAGGACATCATCAACGAGAACATCGAGATCTACCACTGGCAGGTGACGGCGGAGGGGACGGTCGTCATCAACGGCAAGACGATCTCCAACAACGAGACGTGGACGCGGCGGATCAATCCGGGCTCGCCGGCGGACAAGGTTCTCAATATCGCCGAGCCCGACTGGTGGTGGAACTGGGGTTGGATGGCGCTCTTCCCGGACAACCGGATCTATACCCACTTGAGCGGCTCGTTCCTGCACCTGGACGGGGTATATAAGCTGTCCTCCGACCTGCACCGGATGACGCAGGCGGAAGCGGACGCGCCGTACATTGGGTCCAAAACGGGTTCGGTCTACAACTACAATGCCCTGACGGCCGGCCACAAGGAGGAATACTGCAAGGGGCTGGTGGAAAGCCAGTGGGTGAAATATCTGGTCAATTATCGCTTGGACAGCGCCAACAACCTCTACGGGCTGGCCGGCCAGCGCTACTCGAAATACAGGACGGTCGTCAAGCTCTATCCGACGGTCCAGATCATCGAGCCGACGCTCATCGACCGGGCCAACATGATGGAGGTTTCGCTCGACCAGTTGATCATAGCCGGGTTCAATAACGCCCAGGGCAAGTACAAACTTCTGATCTATGACCTGACGACGAAAAACGAGATCGATGTTATGTACCAGAATATTGAGATCTACCATCTGGGTGTGCTTTACGGCGGGAGCATCATCTTCGACGGCCTGAACCTGGGCAGCAACCAGGTCGTCATCGGTATGTTTGAGCGGGCCCAGGGCGCGCCTCTCGGAGCCGCGGCCCAGGCGGCCGATTACACGTACAAGGAGCTGGCGGTCGTCGGCGGCGAGGCGGACAAACCGCTGAACTTCGGCGTCATCAATAAAGGCGGCGGCAGCGGCTCGGCGACGCTGAGCGTGTCGGCGGCGCGGCTGGATTACACGGCGGTCACGGGCGGGGCGAAGACCTCGGACCAGACGTTCCGGATCGCGAACACGGGATCGGGGACGATGACTTGGACGACGGCTTCGAACCAGACCTGGCTGACCGCGACACCCGCCTCGGGGACCGGGAGCGGGGTGATCACGGTCTCGGTCAATCCGGCCGGAATGGCGGCGGGGACCTATAATGGAATAATCTCGGTGGCCTCGCCGGAGGCCTTGAACTCTCCCAAGACGGTCGCGGTCAACCTGGTCGTCAAAGGGACCGGGACGACCCTGCCGCCGGTCGGCGTGTTCTCCACGCCGGTGGAGGGGACGATCAACATCACCGGGGCGGTCGCGGTGACCGGCTGGGCGGTGGACGATGTGGAGGTGACGGCGGTCAAGATCTACCGCGACCCGGTGGCGGGCGAAGGAACGAGCATCATCTATGTCGGCGACGCCGCGTTCGTCGAAGGAGCGCGCCCGGACATCGAGCAGTTGTATCCGGGTTATCCGATGAATAACAGGGCGGGCTGGGGCTATATGATGCTGACGAACTTCCTGCCGGGAGGCGGCAACGGGCCGTATAAGATCCATGCTTTCGTCTACGACAAGGAAGGGAACCAGGTCCTGCTGGGCTCGATGAACATCGGCTGCGACAACGGCCACGCGACCAAACCGTTCGGAACGATCGAGACGCCGGCCCAGGGCGGCGTGGCCTCGGGGAGCGCCTTCAGGACCTGGGGCTGGGTGCTGACGCCTCTGCCGAACACGATGCCCAAGGACGGGTCGACCATCACCGTCTTCATCGATAGCCAGACCATCGGCTCGTTGACCCAATACGATCTCTATCGGCCGGACGTGGCGACGAACTTCCCCGGCCTGAACAACACCAACGGGCCGTTCGGAATCAAGGACTGGGATACGACGAAGTACCCGGACGGGGTGCACTCGATCTTCTGGATCGCAACGGACAACGCCGCGAACGCGGACGGCATCGGGAGCCGGTTCTTCACGATCGTGAACGCGGGCGCGGCGCCTCAGGCGAATGTCATGAGCGTCCCGAAATTTGAGGACATCCTTAACCTGCCGATGACGTTCAAACCGATGCGGGTAAAGACCGGCTTCGACCTGAAGGCGGAACCGTCGGCCTTGGCGCCCGACAATTACGGCGTCTATCACATCACTATCCCCGAACTGAACCGGATGGAGATCGATCTGCGGAGAGAACTGGAAGCGCTGGGCGTTGCGGCCGGGATTTCGCAATATACCGGGTACGCGCTGGTCGGCGACAAGCTGCGGCCTCTGCCCATCGGCTCGACGCTCGATCCGAAGGCGGGCACGTTCAGTTGGATCCCGGGACCGGGATTCGTGGGGAATTACGACCTGGTCTTCGTCGAGAAGAACGCTTACGGCCCGACGCGCTCGATCAAAGTGAAGGTGACGATCAAGCCGAAGTTTTAATTATCGAAAAAAATCGCAGACACTTTATTCATAATCGGCATCTTTCCGGTAAAACAGAATCCGAGGGGAATATGAAAAAAATGCCGATCCACTGGGGAATCCTTTTTTCTTTCTTCATGATTTTCGGCCTCCTCTTGAGGCCTGCTTTTGGGCTCGACATCTCTCTGACCGTCGCCAACCGTGAGGCCTCCGCCAAGACGGCCGAGCCCATCACTTCGGGAGTTCCTTTTGCCGAAGGGATCTTAACGGGCATCACTCAGGTCCGCCTGCTTCAGAACAACGTCGAGATCCCGGCCCAGTTCAAGATCCTGGCCCGCTGGCCCGACAACAGCATCCGCTGGCTGCTCGTCGATTTCCAGACCGATCTGCCGGCTTCGGGAAGCGCGTCTGTCGTCCTTCAGACTGGGACCGCCCCGGCCGCCGTCTCCGGGATCACGGTCGACGACCAGGCTTCCACTTTGACCGTCAACACCGGCTCGAGGATCTTTGCCTTCACCAAAACCGAGCTCGTTGTCGGAGGCAATTATTTCGAGGCCGTTTTCGGCGGCGCCACCTATCGCGCCGTTCCGCAGACGGGCGGCTGGCAGGTGGAGGAAAGCGGGCCGATGAAAACCGTCATCCGCGTGGACGGAGGATGGTTGAACGGCGGCGCTCGGTTGGGCAACACGCTGATCGGGTTCCGGGCCCGGCTGTATTTCTTCCGCAATCAAAGCCCTTTCCGCGTCCAGTTCACCTTTAAAAACAACAATTCCTTCGGCTGGGATTCGGCGTCCGGGATCGCCGTCACTTTGAGCGGGGTGAATTTTTCCGTCCCGCTCCTGCCGGCCGGCGGGGCCTATATCTTCGGCCAGGGGGTCGAGAAAACATGGGACATCGACGTCCCCGCGTCGGGCCCGCCCGCCGTCCGGGATTCACGCTACAATTCCAACGGCTCTTTGGCCGGTGGGTCCGCGGCTCCCCGTCCGCTGGCCGTCGCCGGGCCGGCCTACTACGCGTCGACCAAGGCCTGGGGCCAGGTGACCCTGCCTCTCAGCGGTTTTTCGTCCTCCGTTCAGGCGGAGTTCGACCGTTTCGAGAAGTTCCAGCAGGCCAAGGTGATCGCCGCCGAGGTGGAGAATCCTCCGGGCTTGACGGGCATCACCCTCTGGCAGCACCTGCACCAGGATATCGGCCGCTGGAACGATTACGGCGACCAACGCTGGGACGGCGACGCCGGTCCGCTGTCCGGGAACCACTACGACTGGAGCTACGGCATGACCCTGCAGTTCTTCCGCACCGGCCGGCTTCCGTTCTTCGACATGGCCCGGGTCCTGGCCAGGCACGAGATCGATTTCGAT
>JAPKZI010000006.1 GCA_026393865.1 Candidatus Aminicenantota bacterium | reverse complement strand
CGAAGACCGAACGCCCCCGCGAGATGCGGAGCGAGGGCGGAGAGAGAAAGGATTTTCGTAGGTTCTGAATAGATCGTCAGCCTTTTTTAGATAGGAATCGTCCCCCTTCGAGAGAGATCTCGCCAAGGGGGAACGTCTATTTTTTTTACCGTAAACCTTTCCCGTTCGATATCCGTAGCCACTGATGGAGCCCAAAAAAGAGATGAGCCCGATTCAACCTGACGAAAGCGGCCGTTGCGGGGGCGAGTCGAAAGAATTGCGCGACCGACCGGTTTGAACGACAATAACCCGTGAGCATGGAAGGGATCAAGGTGATCGATCATGAAGACGCTTGGGGTCTGGTTCAAAAGATCAAGGCCGGCGACCGGGAGGCCTTCATGACCTTGACCCGGACGTATCAAAAAAAGGTCTTCATCCTGACCTATTCCTTTTTCCGGGACAAGGAGGACGCCCTTGACCTGGTCCAGGAGACGTTCTTGAGACTGTACCAAAAGATCGATTCCTTCCGCCCGGGCTATAACTTCGAGGCCTGGCTGCTCCAGATCGCCAAGAACCTGTGCATCGATCATTACCGCCGGGAGTCCGGCCGGCGCCGCGAGCTCGAAAGGGACAGGACCGTTGAGGAGATGAACGTCCCCGATCCGAAGGCGGAGGGCCGGGAAGAGGCCCGCGACCTCAAGGAGATCCTGACCCGCTGCGTGGCCAAGCTGGCCGAGCGCCAGCGCCTGATCTTCATCATGCGGCATTACAACCAGCTCAAGAACGAGGAGATCGCCCAGGCGCTCGGCATCTCCATCGGGACGGTGAAATCCCTTCATTTCAAGGCCGTCCAGAACCTCCGGGCGCTCATGAGCCCGTATCTGGGGTGGGAAACATGAAGAACTGTCGGATGACGCGGAAAAAGCTGTTCGCTTTTCTGGAAAACGGTCACGACGGCCGCGATGAGGATCCCATGAAAAAACATCTCGACGACTGCCCTGAATGCCGGCGGACGGCGGAGAACGTGCGGCGGATCCTGGACGGAGCGGATGCCGTTCGCGGGGACCTCGGCGAGGTCATGGCCGCGATCGACTGGGAAGCTCTGCCGCGGAAGATCGCGGACGCCGCCTTCGCCGGAACGAAACGCTCTCCTGAACCGGCCCCGGCCCGATCGTTCTGGCGAACCTTGGCTCAGCCCCGCTTCCGGCCGGTCTATGCCGGCCTCCTCGCGGGGATCATGGTCGGCGCCGTCGGCATGCTCCTCCTGATCAAGCCCCAGGCTCTCCGGCGGCCGGCCGGAGAACGGTACTTCGCCTCCTCCGATCTCATCGACCGGGCCGAGCTCCAACTGGCCAAACGGGAGACGCTCGACTACCTCGATAAAAGCCAGTATCTAATTCTGGACTTCGTTCAATCCGGGCCGGGGCAGGCCCGTCTTCTGCAGAAAGGCCAGGCTTCCCTCCGCTTGCAGGATATGATCTCGAAGAAACGATACATCAACCAACAACTGGATAGGATGCAGATGGCTAAGGCCCGGGAGATCTGCAACCAGATTGAAGTCTTATTACTCGAGCTGTCGCAGATCAGCGATGAGCTGACCGCCCGGGAAGAAGCCAAGATCAAGGATTTCATCGAACAAAGGCAGATTCTATTGAAGATCAAGCTCCTGAGGAAGGAGCTCCAGGAAAGTGAGGTCTGACATGAGAACGATTCGGATATACGCGGGCGCGGCCCTTCTGATCGTGGCCGGTCTGACGGCCCTGGCCCAGCCTCTGCAAACCCCCGCCGAGAGGGTTTTTCAGGAGATCAAGAGTCTGGTTCTCGACGAGAAATGGACGGAGGCGGAGGCCCGGCTCGACGATTTCATCGTCCGGTTTCCGCAGAGCCCTTATTATGGGCAGGCCGTCTACTACAGGGCCAGATGCCTGGAGAACCAGGGGGGGAAGGAACGAGCCGCCCTCAATTCTTATAAGGAGTACCTGAGGCTCAAGGACGGGAACAAGAACCTGGGTGAGGATGCCGAGGTCTCGATCATCGACCTGGCCATGAAGCTCTACGACGAGGGAGACAAAGGGTTCGTCCCGGAAGTGGAAGAGCGGATCTCCAACCCGAACAAGGTCGTTCGCTATTACGCCGCCGTGCAGTTGAGCTACGTCAAAGAGAAGCGGATCGCCGACAAGAGCGTCCCCGTCCTGAAACAAATCCTCCAGGAAGAGAAGAGCGCGGAGCTGAGGGACCGGGCCAAGATCGCTCTGATGCGCGTCTCGCCCCAAGCCCTCGCCGCCGTGGAAGACGCCCCCTCCGACAGAAAGCCCCGGATGCTGAGGATTCACATCGCGGGCGGCCGGGGCGAGAAGCTCGAATTCTCCATTCCCTGGTCGCTGGCCGACCTGGCCCTCGCCGCCCTGTCGGAGGAGGACAAAGCGGCCCTGCGGGCCAAGGGGTATGACATCGCCAGGATCATCCGGGACCTGCAGTCCGTCAAAGGCAACATCATCGAGATCACCGCGGACGGAAAGAGGATCAAAATCTGGATCGAATAGAGACCAAGGAGGAACTTATGAAAAAGATCGCGATATGGACTTTAGCCGGCCTTCTCGTCGTTGCCTTCGTGTCGCCTGCCGCCGGCGTTGAAAAACGCCAGGACCTGAAAGTCATCAAGAAAGCGGTCAGGGAAAATCCGAACTACAGGCCCGGCCGCGAAGTCACCCGCTTCAACCTGGAGATCAGGGACACAAGGGCTCATAGCGAAAAGGTCCGCATCACCTTGCCCTTGGCGCTCTTCGACCTCGTGCTCAAATGCGCCGACAACGAGCGTCTTCGCCTCGATGATTGCGATGTCGACATCAGAGAGCTTTTCGAAGAGATGAAAAAGGCCGGGCCGATGGCCTTGATCGAAATCCAGGACAGGCGCGGGAGCCTCAGGATCTGGCTGGACTAGGTCCCGTCCGGGAATCTGTCCCGCCCCCTGTCCGTCGAACTCTTCTTTATTGTCCGCGGGAGAACCCGCGCCGCGGCCATGATCAAAGTATTCGTCGATTAGCGTAAATCCGTCTTGCGTCTTGAACGGGGGTGGCGTATCGTATTCCTTCGGAAACGCCCCCGGGAGGAAAGGAAAGCCGGCATGGAGATCAAGTTGACCAAACGGCAATACGAAACGCTGATGCGGCTGGTCTATCTGGGGAACTGGGTCATCAACGGCTATCGCCCCGAGGACAGCGACGAAGAGACGGATGCCCTCGAGGACCTCATCTACAGCCAGGCGAGGAACTACGGTCTGGGCAAGCATATCTTTTACGACGAGGAGCTCGACGGCTGGTATCCGACGAACGAGACCGAGGATGCCTGGCTCATCGACCTCGACGACTATAAGAACGACGTGTTCTGGGAGGAACTGGAATATCAGCTGGCCGACCGGGACCTCGTCGCCCGGTACGGCGAGCAGCGCGTCGATCAGATGGACCCCGAAGAACGGGAGCGGTTGGCCCGCGAACTCGCCGACACCTATTATGAGGAGTTCGTCAAGAACGGCCTCAAGAACTTCGTCCTGATCCGGCCGAACTGAGGCCGAGCTTCCCGAAAAACTAGTTCTTCGCGGCTTTCCCCACGAGTCTGTCGTAGATCCCCAGTTTGTCCACCGCGGCCGCGCGGGGATTAAAGGGGGACGACGCATCCTGTCCCCATTTTTCGGGTTAGGATTTAGGAAGTGCGAAATTGGGGACAGGATGCGTCGTCCCCCTTGTCTTGAAACTGTTCGACGGTCAGCCGGGCGGAAAGCCCCTTTAATCGGACCGCCGATTTGGGTATACTAGATCGTTATCCGGAGGAAAGGACATTCCGCGTGGCCCGGCTTTACGAATACCAGAGCAAGACGCTTCTTCAGGAGGGAGGCGTCCGCGTTCCCGCCGGCGCGGTCGCCTTCTCGGCGGCCGAGGCGCGCGCCGTCGCCGAGAAGATCGGAAAGCCCGTCGTCCTGAAGATCCAGGTTTGGCTGACCGGCCGGGCCGGCCTGGGCGGCATCCAGTTCGCGGCGACGCCGCAGGAAGCCGAGGATCGGGCCGCCAAAATGATCGGGATGCGGGTCCGAAACTACGTCATCGACCGCATCCTGGTCGAGGAAAAGCTGGCCATCAAGGCCGAATATTTCGCCGGGCTGGTCATCGATGACGCCCAAAAATGTCCTCTCCTCGTCTTCAGCGCCGCTGGCGGGACCGGCGTCGAGGAGATCGCCCGCCGCCATCCCGGCAAGATCGCCGCGATGCCGATCGACGTCGGCACGGGGCTGTCCGCGTTCGAGGCGAGAGATCTCGTCCGCCGGGCGGGGCTGACGGGATCGGTCATGATCCAGCTCGCCGAGGTCCTGGCCAAGCTCTATCGAGTCGCCCGGGCCAAGGACGCCCGCTCGGCCGAGATCAATCCTCTGGTCCTGACGGAGGACGACCTCATCTACGCGGCGGACTGTCACCTGGTCATCGACGATTACGCGGTCTTCCGCCATCCCGAACTCGGCATCGAAGTGGCCAGGGAGTTCGACCGGCCTCCGACGGAGCTCGAAAAGATCGCCTACAAGGTCGAAGAGCGGGATCACCGGGGGACATTCTATTTCTTCCAGATGACCGATCGGATCCCCGCCGAGGGGATTTTCATCGGATTTCACGGGGCGGGCGGCGGCGGTTCGATGATGTCGATGGACGCCGTGCTCAACCGCGGCTTCAAGCCGGCCAATTATTGCGATACGAGCGGCAATCCGCCGGCGAGCAAGGTTTACCGGGCGGCCAAGATCATTCTCAGCCAGCCCGGCATCCGCGGCTATTTCGCCTCGGGGTCGGGGGTCGCCAGCCAGGAGCAGTATCACTCGGCGCGGGGCCTGGTCAAGGCCTTCCTCGAGGAGGCGTTGAGCGTCCCGGCCGTCATCCGGCTCGGCGGGAACTTCGAAGAAGAGGCCATCCGCATCCTGGCCGCTTATTGTCAGAACCTGCCGGCCAAGGTCGAAGGCTACGGCCGCGACGACGCCCCGGAAAGATGTGCAGCCCGGCTCGAAGAGCTGATCCGGGAGAACAAGGCCGCCGCCCATGAAGTCCGGCCGATCCCGGAATTCCGTCCCGCGGCGGGCGCCTGCGCTTTTGACACGTTGACGGGCAAAATATTCATAGATCACGGCCTTTGCCCCGCCTGCCGATCCAAGGGCTGTATCGAAGCCTGCGCTCCCAAAATTCTGAAATTGGAAGCGGACAGACCGGTGCTGGCGATCGCGCCGGAGGAGGCTAAAAAAGGAAAGTGCACGGAATGCCTGGCCTGAGAGATCTTCTGCCGGTTCCACGAGCAAAACGCCATCGCCGTCCATCTGCCGATCCCGGGATTGGCCGAGTATCGCAATAAACTACTTAAGGAGAGAGATACGGATTGAGCGCGGGAAATCTATCGAATAGAAAAAAGGGGGACATGTTCCGAATTTCTGAATTCGGTACGTGTCCCCGTTTTATGGCGGTATTCTGACATGTCGATCCTCGTCGACGAAAAATCGCGGGTCATCATCCAGGGGATCACCGGCCGGGAAGGCATGGCCCGGGCCCAGCTGATGAAGGATTACGGGACGAACGTCGTGGCCGGCGTAACGCCCGGCCGCGGCGGCCAAAACGTTTACGGGATCCCCGTCTTCGATTCGGTCGCGGCGGCCTGGGAAAAGGAAGGTCCGGTCGATATCAGCGTCATTTTCATCCCGGCGGCGCTGGTCAGGAACGCCGCCCTGGAGGCCTTCGCCGCCGGGGTGAAGCTCCTCGTCATCGTCCCCGACCGCGTCCCCATTTATGACGTCCTCGACATCAGCCGGGCGGCCAAGGAGAAAGGCGCCCGCTTCGTCGGCCCCAACACGCTCGGCCTTCTCAGCCCGGGCAAGGCGGTGCTCGGCATGATCGGCGGCCGCGCCCAGCGGGCGCGGGAGTGGTTCCGGCCGGGCGGTCTCGGCGTCAGCTCGCGGAGCGGCGGCATGACCTCGGCCATCGCCTACTACCTGACCCGGGCCGGATTCGGCCAGAGCACGATCATCCATGTCGGCGGGGACGCCGTTGTCGGCCTGTCGCATCCCGAAGTGATGGAGCTGTTCGAGAGCGACGACGAGACGAAGGCCGTAGCGATGTTCGGCGAGATCGGGACGACCCAGGAGGAAAGGGTGGCCGACCTCATCAAAGCCCGGAAATTCACCAAACCGCTCATCGCTTTCATCGGCGGAAAGGCGGCCAAGTCCGGCACGCGTTTTTCGCACGCCGGGGCGATCGTGGAAGGGAGCCGGGGCTCGTACGAAACGAAGGTCCAACGGTTGGGCGAGGTCGGCGTTCATGTCGTGGACACGATCTTCGATATCCCGAAAAAAGCGAAGGACATCCTTGGATAAAATGAAAAGGGACATCTATCCGAATTCTCCAGAATTCGGTACGTGTCCCCGTTCTTAGGAGGCGAGCCATGCCCGAAGAGAAATGGAAAACAGCCATCACCGAGGTCAAGCCGAACCGGATCGCCCTGCGCGGTTATCCCGTGGACGGACTTCTGGGCCGGATCTCGTTCTCCCAGGCGATCTATCTCGTCCTCAAAGGTGAGCTCCCTTCGCCTGAGGTCGGGAGGCTCATCGACGCGATCTTCGTCTCGTCGATCGATCACGGCGCGAGCCCGCCGTCCGTCCTGGCCGCCCGGACGGTGGCTTCGACCGGCGGCGAACTGAACGCGGCGATCGCGGCCGGCGTGCTGGCCATCAGCCGGTTCCACGGCGGGGCCATCGAAGAGGGACAGCGGATGTTCCTGAAGATCGCCAAGCGGGCCGCTGAGCCGGGCGCCGACGAGGAGCAGGCCGTCCGGGCCGTCCTGGACGAAATGAAGGCCCGCGGACAGCGGGCTTCGGGCTACGGCCACCGCCTCCACGCCAAAGACCCGCGGACGGGCAAGTTGTTCGCCCTGGCCGAGGACCTTCATCTGGTCGGCAAGCACGTCCGGATCGCCCGAGCCGTGGAGAAGGTCCTCGGCGAGCAGATGGGCAAAGTCCTCCCGATCAACGTCGACGGGGCCATCGCCGCCCTCCTCTGCGATCTCGGCATCCCGCCCGAGATCGGGAACGCCTTCTTCATCATCTCCCGCGTTCCCGGCCTGGTCGCCCACATTCACGAGGAAAAGACGCGGATGAAACCCATGCGCAAAATCGACCCGGAGGATTTCGAATACGACGGTCCTCCCGAAAGGAAAATGCCATGAGAGAGGATGTTCTCAAACTAATCCCGGAGATCCGGCTCATCGACGACGCCGGCCTGCGCGAGTTGACCCTTACGGTCTGGGAAGAGGCCGTCAAGCGCGGCGGCTGGACGATCGACGACCTCCACCTGATGCCGTTCACGCTGCTGATCAAGAACGTCCAGGTCAGCCTGATCGAGCATACCCGGGCCGTGACGCGGACCTCTCTCCAGATCGCCCAGGTCCTGAACGAGGGCTACAAGGGCAAGGTCGTCATCCACCGCGACGTGCTTTTGGCCGGCGCCATTCTCCACGACGTCGGGAAGCTCTTCGAATACAAGAAGGAGAAGGGTCAATTCTCGAAGAGCCGCGACGGCGAGCTGCTCCGCCATCCGATCTCGGGGGCGGCCTTCGCCTTCAAGTTCGGGCTGCCGCAGGAGGTCGTCCACATCATCGCCGCCCATTCCAAGGAAGGCGACGGTTCGCGGCGGACGATCGAGGCCGTCATCGTCAATCACGCCGATTTCGTCAATTTCGACGTCTTCAAAGAATAAGATAAAGGAAGGTGAGGTCCTTGGGTCTGACATTCTCCGAAAAGGTCTTAAGCCGAAAAGCGGGGCGCACGGTCCGCGCGGGCGAAGTCATCACCGTCGCGCCGGATTACTATCTCTCCCACGACAACTCCTCGGCCATCATCGGCGAGTTCAAGAAGATCGGGCTGAAAAAGGTCGTCGCGCCCGGGAAGATCGTCATCGTCCTCGATCACATCGTCCCGGCCGCGGACGAAAAATACGCCCAGAACCATAAGGTCATCCGGGAATTCGTGGCCGAGCAGGGGATCCGGAACTTCTACGACATTCAGGCCGGCGTCTGCCATCAGGTATTCTCGGAGGCGAGCTTCGCCCTTCCCGGCCGGGTGATCATGGGCAGCGACTCGCATACGACCACCTATGGCGCGTTCGGCGCCTTCAGCGCGGGCATCGGCCGGACGGAGACGGCCATCCTCTGGGCCATGGACGAGATCTGGCTGCGCGTGCCGGAGACGCTCCGGATCGAACTGTCGGGCAAGTTTCCTCGCGGTGTCTATGCCAAGGACCTCATCCTGAAGATCATCGGCGACAACGGAGCCGACCGGGCGAATTACGAAGCCGTCGAATTCGCCGGTCCAACGGCGGACGACCTCAGCTTGGCCTCGCGGATGACGCTGGCGAACATGGCCGCCGAGATGGGGGCCAAGAACGGCTATTTTGAGCCCGACGATAAGACCCTCGAATGGCTGCGGGCCCGGGCCAAAGGCGATTATGAGATCGTCCGGTCCGATCCGGACGCGACGTACGAAGCTATTTTGGAATACGACGTCACCGCGCTCGAGCCCCAGATCGCCTGCCCGCATACGGTCGACAACGTCAAGCCCGTCACGGCCGTCGCCGGCAAGCCATTCCACCAGGCCCTTATCGGAACCTGCACGAACGGGCGCCTCGAGGACTTGGAGATCGCGGCCCGGATCTTCAAAGGCAAAAAGATCCATCCGCGCGTCCGGACGCTGATACTTCCGGCCTCCCGCGAGGTGTATCTCGACGCTTTGAAAAGAGGCCTGATCGAGGTCTTCCTCGAGGCGGGCTGCGTCATGCTCAATCCCGGCTGCGGGCCGTGTCTCGGCGCTCATGAAGGCATCCTGGCCCCGGGCGAGGTCGTCGTCGGCACGTCCAACCGCAACTTCAAGGGACGGATGGGCGGCCGCGATTCCGAGATCTACCTGGCTTCGCCGGCCACGGTCGCCGCCTCGGCGCTCGAAGGCAAGATCACCGATCCGAGGACGCACCTATGATCAGAGGAAAAGTCTGGAAATACGGGGACGACGTCAACACGGACGTCATTTACGCGGGGAAATACACGTACCAGCAGCTCAAACCCGAGGAGATGGCCGCCCGCGCCCTCGAGGATATGGACCCGGGGTTCGCAAAGGGCGTGAAGCCGGGCGACGTGATCGTCGCCGGCAAGAATTTCGGCTGCGGGAGCTCGCGGGAGCAGGCCGCGGCTTGCCTGCGGGCGGCGGGCGTCCAGGCCGTCGTGGCCGAATCGTTCGCCCGGATCTATTTCCGGAACGCGATCAACCTGGGGCTTCCGGTGCTGCAGTGCGCGGAGGCGGCCGATCAATTGAAGCCGGGCGATGAGGTCGAGATCGATTTCGCCGGAGGTAAGATCCTCTCCGGCGGCCGGGTCTTCAATTTCCGGCCGCTTTCGGAATCCGTCATCGAGATCCTGGAGGCCGGCGGCCTGATCGAATGGACCAAGAAAAAACTGAATATTTGATAGGAGTCAACCGTGCCCAAATACAAGATCGCGGTCCTTCCCGGGGACGGCGTTGGGGTCGAGGTCGTCGAAGCGGCCCTGACCGTCCTCCGCAAGTTGAGCGTCGACGCTGACTACCTCCACGGCGATATCGGCTGGGAATTCTGGCGCAAGGAAGGGAACGCCCTTCCGGACCGGACGATCAAGCTGCTCAAGGAGACCGACGTCTGCCTCTTCGGAGCCATCACTTCTAAGCCCAAGGAGGACGCGGCGAAGGAACTGGCCCCTTCGCTCCAAGGCAAAGGCCTGTCCTATTTCAGCCCGATCGTCCGGCTCCGCCAGGAGTTCGACCTCTACACCAACTTCCGGCCGTGCAAGGCCTATCCCGGAAATCCCCTGAACTATCGCGACAATATCGATCTGGTCATCTTCCGGGAGAACACCGAGGGCATGTACGCCGGCGTGGAGTTCTTTCCCCTCCCGCCGGCCGTCAAGGACGCGCTCATGGTCCATCCGAAGATGAAGGCGTTCAAAGACGTCCCGCTCAACGAGATCGCCCTGTCGACGCGCATCATGACCCGGAAAGGCTGCGAACGCATTGTCCGGGCCGCCTTCGAATACGCCCGCAAGGCCCAACGGCGCTCGGTGACCGTCGTCGAGAAACCGAACGTCCTTCGCGAGACGGGAGGCCTGATGCTCGGCGTCGCCCGCGACGCCGCCCGGGCCTATTCCGATATCGAATTCAAGGAGGCCAATGTCGACGCCATGTGCATGTGGCTGGTCAAGAATCCGGACGATTACGACGTCCTCGTGGCCGAGAACCTCTTCGGCGACATCATCTCCGACCT
>JAPKZI010000090.1 GCA_026393865.1 Candidatus Aminicenantota bacterium | reverse complement strand
ATGATCTTCTTCATCTCCATGATCTCGTTCACGAGCTGGGGCCGGATGCGCATCTGGCAGATCGAGCAGAAATCGTCCGTGACCGGCGAGAGGGCCACGCCATTCAATTTCGCCCGGATGCGGTTATAGAGCTTGATCTGGTCGGGCGGGATCAGGGGCAGGATGGCCCGGCGTTCCTTGACCAGGATCTCTTTCTTGGCTTCGAAATCCTTCTGCTCCTGAAAGATGACCTGTTTGTCCTTCTGGAGCCGAACTTCCTCGTCGGCTTTCTTGGCGTTGGCCGCCTTGATCTCTTTTTCGATGTCGTCGGCGGCGATCATCTCCTGGATGATGGCTTCTTCGATCTTGTCGGCCCTATGTTCGGTTTCCCCGATCTCCTTGAGAAGGGCGGTGTATTCTTTGTTGGTCTTGACGTCGTTGAGCTGGCGCTTGAACTTGGCCGCCTGGCCTTTGATGTCCTTGACCTCGCTTTCCAAGTCGCGGCGCTTTTTCTGGTTGGCGGTGAGTTTTTCCTTGGCCCGGGCGATGATCTCGGCCGTGGTCTTGATCTCGTCGTCGATGGCTTCGATCCTACCGGGGATGGCTTCGAGAAGAGAGGAAATCGTATTTAATTCGATATCAACATATTGTCAGCTTATTGAATGCGATTTCCACATCATTTCCTCTGGGTCAATTGGGCCTACCAGGATTCGAACCTGGGACCGACCGGTTATGAGCCGGGAGCTCTACCGCTGAGCTATAGGCCCTTCCCGCTCTTTATATCAGATAAGTGTCGCATAATCAAATGAATCATCGTCCGGATCCGTTCCTCGGCTGCTTCAGCTAGATCACGCCGAGGCTTGCCGATCGCGGCCGATGGCCTTATAATTTAGGCCTAACATCCTCAAAAGGAGCGAGTCGATGAACCAACCATTCTTCGATCTCTATGATGATTACAAAAAGGGAGCCATGGACCGTCGCGAATTTTTCAAACGGCTGGCCCATCTCGCCGGCGGCACGGCCGCGGCTGCCGCGTTGCTGCCCCTCCTCGAAGGAGGCTATGCCGGGGCCCAAGTCGTTGCGGCGGACGATCCCCGCCTTCAAACGGGATACATCGAGTATCCCGCGGACGAGGGCAAAGTCCGGGCCTATTCGGCTCGGCCTAAAGACAGCGCCAAACATTCCGGCGTGATCGTCATCCACGAGAACCGGGGTCTCAATCCGCACACCGAAGACGTCGCCCGGCGCGTCGCGCTGGAGGGATATTCAGCTGTCGCTCCGGACGCTCTTTCCCCGCTGGGCGGAACCCCGTCGAATCCGGATGAAATTCGGGCCTTGTTCCAGAAGCTCGACGGCAAGGCCAACATCCGGAATTTCGTCGCCGCCGTCCGGTATTTGAAGACGGATCCGCAGTCCACCGGGAAGGTCGGCTGTATGGGCTTCTGCTGGGGGGGAGGCGTGACGAACCAGGTGGCCGTCAACTCGCCGGACCTGGCGGCGGGAGTTCCTTTCTACGGAGCTCAACCCGCGATCGAGGACGTCCCCAAGATCAAGGCCTCTCTTCTCATCCACTACGCGGGACAGGACGAGCGGATCAACGCGGGCATCCCGGCCTTCGAGGCCGCCCTCAAGAAGGCGGCCATCGACTACAAGATATTCATGTATGAAGGCGCCCAACACGCCTTTTTCAACGATTCAAACGCGACCCGGTATCACAAGGAATCGGCCCAATTGGCCTGGCAGCGGACGATCGACTTCTTCAAAGAGAAACTCAAAACGGGGTAGCTTCGTTCCGCTCACTTGCCCAGGCGCCAGGCCGCGGCCACCTCGTCCACGAACGGTCGGCAGTGATTGAAAAAGCGCCGATATCCGGCGCACAGGAAATTCATTCCCTCTTCGCCGTCCGCCGTCCGGAGGAAGCGGTTCTTCGGGCATTCGCCGTTGCACATGTTCCTGACCTCGCAGTTCAGACAGGTCCGGGGCAGGGTCTGAAGCTTCGCTTGCCCGAACGCCCGCTGGGCCGGACTTTCGAGCAGAGCGGCAAGAGGAGTTTCGAGGATATTCCCCCGGCGGTGTTCGGCGTCGACGAAATGGTCGCAGGAATAGAAATCCCCGTTGTGTTCGACGACGGGAACGTCCCCGCAGACCGGCCTAAAAATGCACAGCGAATGCTCCTGGTTGAAAGCCGTCCGGGCCGCCTCCTCGAAGATTTGGATCTTGATCCGGC
>JAPKZI010000233.1 GCA_026393865.1 Candidatus Aminicenantota bacterium | reverse complement strand
ACTGAGGCGGAGAGAGTTTGTTAAACTCGGGGGAGCCGGTCTCCTGCTGGCCGGCCTCGACCCAAAGACATCCTTCGCTCTCCCCGGCGGCGTCGATCCCAAGTCGCCGTTCTATGAGCAGCTGACCAGCAAGGAATTCCCTTTTCCCTACGACCCCGCCGTCTTCGAGGCCGCCGAACGCATCTCCAACGTCCGCCGCAGCCCGTTCGACCCAAGCGTCTGGCTGACCGATCTCAACCTCCTCCTCAAAACCGGGAAGACGCTGGACATCAAG
Source organism: Candidatus Aminicenantota bacterium (assembly GCA_026393865.1). Classification (GTDB taxonomy): domain Bacteria; phylum Acidobacteriota; class Aminicenantia; order Aminicenantales; family UBA4085; genus JAPKZI01. Next base: position 50,109 of record JAPKZI010000233.1, on the reverse strand, counting down.
GTGCTCGTCGCCGATCGGCGCGAGAAGCTGGCCACGACCACGGACGTCCAGACGTTTACCGGCGTCAAGGACTCCTTGGACCTCCAGATCCTCGGGTATCAGATCCTCGGGTATGACAGCCCGCGGCTGTATTATCAGGTCCAATATTGCCAAGGGCAGGGGGCTTGGAAGGCGCTTGCTCCCCGGAACTTCAAGCTGCCCAACGCCAAGCTCCAGAACGGCGGGCAGATCAACGCCTTTTTCGCCGGCGATGATCACAATTTCGATGACGGCGATTTTAGCGTTCCCGCCGATTATTCTCAGACGAAGATCACGGGCGATTTTTTCTACGACTTCATGTCCAGCCTGCGGAACAATCCGAAGTGGCAACCGAGCGCGCCGCTGGACAGGTTCTCTTTCAGCTTCAGCCTGATCAAGGGGCTTTACCACATCCTCGCCAACGAGGATCCGGATTTCTTCGTCAACCTCGGCGACTCGAACGGCATTGGGGCCTCCTATCGCTGGCAAAACTGGGGACTGCCTTATCAGAATCTGACCGAAAAGGACTACGACAACATCGCCCGCGTCCTCTGGCTCCGTTCGCGGAAGACGTTCTCCGCCATCACCCCCAACATGCCCGTCTACTGGGCTCTCGGAAACCATGATGGGGACGAGAGCTGGACGGGGGCGCGGGCCAAGGCGAAGCTGTATCGCCAGAAATATTTTCCGTTCCCGACCAGCCTGACCTATCCTGAGGGCGGCCACCCCGAAGGCAACTACTACGCTTTCACCTGGGGCGCCGACGACAAGAACCGCGGCGGCGCCCAGTTCATCATCCTTGATGTCTGCGGGTTCGATGCGCGCGAACCGAAAAAGATCGAAGAGTGGACCCTTGGCAACGAACAGCTGAAATGGTTCGAGAACGTCTTGAGCAAGAGCGACAGCGAGTGGAGCTTCGCCTGCTACCACCACGTCCTGGGCGGGTGGCCGGCCGGTTCGACGGAAACGGAGACCCATCTCGCCTATGGACGGGGGCCCTTGTTCACGAACCAGGACTATGCCCCCTATGCCGATCCGGCCAAGATCGAACAGGTCAAATTGACCGAGCTCGGCAAGGCCTACGGACTGAGGGCCTTCATCTACGGCCATGACCACATTTTTTACACCAAGAAGATCGGGGTTGGGGTGAACAACAAGGACCTTTACGGCGTCTGCGCCGGATCGACCAAATATTTCGGTGAGCGGTTATGGTGGAAAATGCCGTTCTGGATGAAACATTACGGGGACGGGTTCAAGGCCAAACCGGAATTTTTCGGTCCTTCCGGGATCACCCGGCTGAGCCTTAAGAGCGATCAGGCGCGGTTCGATTATATCTGCACTAAGCTGACACCCTTCACCAACCTGCCGGACTACGGCGGGGTCGAGGGAACCGTCCATTCCAGTCTCATCCTGACGAATCCGCCCCCGGCCATTCGGCTCGAAAAGACGGCCTTTTCTTTCGAAATGGAAGAATGCAGCCCGGCGCCTCCGCCTCCCCAGGTCCTCAAGGTCCGGAACGCCGGGGGTCGGGGCTTGCATTTTACGGCCACTCCCGACCGGGATTGGATTTCGGTGACCGCCGCCGGCGGAAGCTCCTGGATGGCCTGGACGGAGCTCTCGGTATCGCTCGCGCCCGCGAACTTGAACCCGGGGACTCATCAAGGGACGATCAAGATCGACTCCCCCGGCCTCGCTCCGGTCCAGGTTCCCGTCCAATTCGCGATCAAGGAAGCGCCCCTTTACGCTCCCGTGAATTTCACCGGCACCCGCTTGGGGGCGTCCCTTTCCACATCGAGGCTGGATACGATCATTCTGACTTGGCAAGAGAATCGACTCAACACGTACGTTCAAGAATACCGGCTCTACCTCCTTGATGAAACGGGACGAAGGACCTTGATCGACGAGCCGAATCCCGCGACTCTCATCTTCAAGTTCAGCCAGGCGCGCAAGAACACGAGCTACCGTTTCGCCCTCACCGTCGTGAACCCCCGCGGCCGGGAAGGGGAGGCGGCCGTGACGAGGGTGCCGAGACGTATCTGAAGCGGCCGGCCGCCATCAAAATCGTCCCCTCCGTGATAACGCCCCCCGCGGGACCGAAAAATTGACAAGGCCGAGAGAAACCTGATAGACTTTTTGGACGATCATGAGCGAGAATCCTTGGACGCGATGCAATAACTGCCAGAGGATCCTCTATAAAGAGGACATCCTCGATAACTTCAAGGTCTGCCCGGCCTGTTCCTTTCATTTCCGGCTGTCCGCTACCGAACGGTTGACGATGCTCTTCGACGAAGGACGGTTCGACCTCGTCGACCAGGGGGTCTATCCGCTCGACCCTTTGAACTTCGTTGACAGCCAGAGCTACGGCAAGCGGCTCGAGGACAGTCAGAAAAAGACCTCCCTTCTTGACGCCGTGGTCAACGCCGTCGGCACGATGGGGGGGATCAAGGTCGTCGTCTCGGCCATGGATTTCGCTTTCATGGGGGGGAGCATGGGCTCGGTCGTCGGCGAAAAGATCACCCGGGCGGCGGAGCGGGCCCTCCGGGAAAAGCTGCCCCTGATCATCGTCTCCTGCTCGGGCGGCGCCCGGATGCAGGAGGGCGCCCTGTCTCTGATGCAGCTGGCCAAGACGAGCGCCGCCCTGGCCCGGCTCGAAAACGCCGGCCTGCCGTTCATCTCCGTTCTGGCCGACCCGACCACCGGAGGCACCACGGCCAGTTTCGCCATGCTGGGCGATCTCAACATCGCCGAGCCCAACGCCCTGATCGGATTCGCCGGGCCCCGGGTGATCGAGCAGACCATCAAGGAGAAGCTGCCGAAGGGGTTCCAGCGCTCCGAATTCCTTCTCAAGCACGGCCTGCTGGACGATGTCGTTCCTCGCAAGGCTCTGAAAACGTATGTCGTCCGGGCGCTGCGGCTCTTCCTTAACCGCGCTCAATGAATCCCGCCGCATGCCGGGCCTATCTCCGGGACCTCCAGCGGTTCGGCATTAAGCTCGGCCTCGAGAACATCACCACCGTCCTGGCTTCGTTCGGCCATCCCCAGCGATCGTTCCCCTCCGTCCACGTCGCCGTGACGAACGGCAAAGGCTCGGTCTGCGCGATGCTGACCGAGATCCTCGCTCTTCATGACCTCAAGGTCGGGCTTTTTACTTCACCTCACCTCGTCCGGATCGAAGAAAGGATCCGGGTTGGGGGCGCGGAGATATCGTCCCGGGACTTCTGCCGGCTGATCCGCGAGGTCAAGCTCAGGATCGCCCGTCTTATGGCCCGCCGGGAGCTGGCGGCCCACCCCACGTTTTTTGAGGTTTTAACCCTGATCGCTTTTCTCTATTTTCGCGAAAAACGGATCGACATCGCCGTTCTCGAGGTCGGGATGGGCGGGCGGTTCGACGCGACGAACGCCGTCAGGCCGCTCGTGTCGGTGATCACGAGCATCTCCATGGACCACCAGGAGCACCTGGGGACGACGCTCCCCAAGATCGCCTTCGAAAAAGCGGGGATCATCAAGCCGTTCGTGCCCGTCGTCTGCGGCGCGGAGGCGCCCGGCGCTCTGCCCGTCATCCGGGAGCAGGCCTTGAGGCTCGAGGCCCCGTTCTTCAACGCCTTCGGCCGGGACCATCGCTTGGCGGCCGAAAAAAAACGGGGCCGCTTCGTCTTCGGCTATGCGTTTGGCGGGCGATCGTTCCGCTTCTTCCCCGGTCTTCGGGGAGAGCACCAGGGGAGAAATGCGGCCATCGCCATCGCCGCGGCCTCCGTTTTGAGCCGGGTGTGGCGGCCGCTCGAAACGAAGAAGATCGTCGAGGGGATCGCCCGAACCCGCTGGGAGGGCCGGCTGGAAGCCGTCTCGAAAAGGCCGCTGGTCATGCTGGACGGCGCCCACAATGAGGGCGGGGCGGCGGCCCTGGCGAAGTACATCGGGGATTTCCCCGGCGAACGGCCAGTCCTCGTTTTTGCCGTGATGAAGGACAAGGCCATCCGGCGGGTCGTTTCCCTCCTCTTCCCCCTCGCCAAAAAAGTCATCCTGACGTCCATTCCGTATTCCCGCGCGCCTCTCCCGTCCGTTCAAAGACAAGATCGCCGTGGAACCATCGCTCCAGGCCGCCATCCGGCTGGCCAAGACCGAGGCCGGCCCGAGCGGCCTCGTGCTCATCACGGGCTCCTTGTTCCTCGTCGGCGCCTTCAAGAAAATGGGCTCGGGGCACGTCGTTGGAAACCACGCGGATTTTCCGCGCTGGGGAAAATCCGCGCGGTGACGGGCGGCATCCCCCGAGCCCTCTATTGAAATTTTAGCCTAAAAATGGTACTTTACGGCACTACGAAAGAGGTCTATTTAGCGGGCCTATGCTTCAAATCGACGCGACGTTCCTGGTCATTTTCGCCATCATCTGGATCCTTCTCTTCGTCCTGACCCGTGTTTTCTGGAACCCCATGACACGGCTGGTCAAGGACCGGGAGGCGCAGGTCCAGGGTGATACGGACGCCGCCCGGAAGGGCCTGGACGATTATGAGCAGAGCCTCCAAGAGATCGAGAGAACGATGAAAAAGGCCCGGCTCGCCGCGGAAAAGGCGAGGGAGGCCCTCGAGGCCGAAGCCTTGAAGGAAAAGTCCCGGATCCTGGCCGAGGCCGGCGCCGCGTCCAAAGCGGAGATCGAAAAGGCCAGGGCCGCGCTCGAGGACGAGATCGCCCGGCTCAAGAGGGAGCTGGGATCGGAAGCGGTCCGCCTGGCCGGCGAGATCGAGAAAAGGCTGTTGAATTGATGACGGACAGAAAGACCGCTGTCGCCGTCCTTCTCCTGGCCCCGCTGTTTCTTTTTATGGCCCCCGAAGAAGGAGCGGAGGCTGCGGGCGGAAGCGGCCTGCTGGGGAAATTCATCAATTTTGTCCTTTTGTTCGGCGGCCTGGTCATGGTCCTGCGCAAGCCGCTCCGGGAATTTCTCCGGAAGCGGACGGAGGCCGTCCGGGCCCTGATGAAGGACGCCCAAACGGCCCGGCTCGAGGCCGAGGCGAAGCTCAACGAGGCCCGCCGGAAGATCGCCGATCTCGAAGTCGAGGTCATCCGGATGAAAAAGGACGCTGAAGCCGGGGGCCTCAAGGACAAGGAACGGATCCGGGCCCTGGCGGCGAAGGAAGAGAGCCGCATCCGATCGTTCGCCGAGCAGGAGATCGACCTCCAGCTCAAGGCCGGGATCCGGGAGCTCAAGGAATATACCGCGGAACTGGCGGCCTCGCTGGCCGAAGCCCGCATCAAGGACAAGATCACGGCCGGCGAACAATCGGCGCTGATCGACCGATCGATCAATCAACTGGCGGAGCTTCATGAAAAATCAAGTTCTGGTTAAGCGCTATACCGAAGGCCTGGCCGGCGCCCTCAAGACCGAGGAGGAGTATCGGACGGTCGGCCGGGAGCTCGGCGAATTCTCGGCCCTGCTCGAAGAGAACGAGGAGCTGCGGCTCGTCCTTCTCCGGCCGTTCCTCTCGGCTGGAAAGAAAGCGCAGATCGTTCAAGACCTTCTTGCCCTGGAACGCTATCAAGACAAGAGCGCCCGCCTCATCGCCCTTCTCCTGCGCCATCGGCGGCTGGACCTCCTGCCCGGGATCGTCCGCGACCTGCCCGAGCTGTGGCGGGAGCGGCAGGGCATCGTCACCTTCGAAGTCCGCTCCGTGGTCCCCGTCGGGGACGGGCAGAGAGCCAGGCTCGAAGAGACGCTCGGCAAGATCGAAAACGGACCGGTCGCCTGCACGTACGCGCTCGACCCGGCGATCGTCGGCGGGCTGACCATCAAGAAAGGAAACATGGTCTACGATGTTTCCCTTAAAGGGCAGTTGGAGCGGCTGAGGGAAAAAATCAGGGAAAGGTAAAACGCCATGGCCATCAAAGCGGACGAGATCAGCAAGATCATTCAACGGCAGATCGAGGGCTTCGAGACCGAGGCCGATATCCGGGAGATCGGAACGGTCATCTCGGTCGGCGACGGAATCGCCCGCATCCACGGCCTGGACCGGGTCATGTACAACGAGCTGCTTGAGTTCCCCCATAACGTCTACGGACTGGCCTTGAATCTCGAGGAGGACAGCGTCGGCGCGGTGCTCCTCGGCGAAAGCCACGTGATCAGGGAAAACGACCTCGTCAAGCGGACCCACCGGATCATGGAGGTTCCCTCCGGCCCGGCGATCGTCGGCCGCGTGGTCGATCCTCTCGGCAAGCCGCTCGACGGCAAGGGCCCGATCAAGACGGACGTCTTTCAGGCCGTCGAGCGCCTGGCGCCGGGCGTCGTCGACAGGCTTCCCGTCCGCGAGCCTCTCCAGACCGGCATCAAGGCCATCGACGCCATGATCCCCATCGGCCGCGGCCAGCGGGAGCTGATCATCGGCGACCGCCAGACGGGCAAGTCGGCCATCATCCTCGACACCATCATCAACCAGAAGGACACGGGCGTCATCTGCATTTATGTGGCCATTGGCCAGAAAAATTCGACGATCGCCTACTTCATCAAGACCCTCGAAGAGTTCGGGGCGATGGATTACACGGTCGTCGTGGCCGCCTCCGCCAGCGACTCGTCGTCGCTCCAGTACCTGGCCCCGTACAGCGGCTGCGCCATGGGCGAATATTTCCGGGACAACGGCCGTCACGCGCTCATCATCTACGATGACCTGTCCAAACACGCCGCCGCCTACCGCGAGATCTCTCTCCTCCTCCGCCGCCCGCCCGGCCGCGAGGCCTATCCGGGCGACGTCTTCTATCTCCACTCGCGCCTCCTCGAACGCGCGGCGAAGCTCAACGACAAGTTCGGCGGGGGTTCGCTGACCGCCCTGCCCATCATCGAGACCCAGGCGGGGGACGTTTCGGGCTATATCCCGACCAACGTCATTTCGATCACCGACGGCCAGATCTACCTCGAGAACGAGCTGTTCAACGCCGGCATCCGGCCGGCGATCAACGTCGGCATCTCGGTTTCGCGCGTCGGCGGCAACGCCCAGATCAAGGCCATGAAGCAGGTCGCCGGCAAGCTCCGCGGCGATCTCCAGCAGTACCGAGAGCTGCTGACCTTCGCCCAGTTCGGAACGGAGCTCGACAAGATCAGCCAGGCCCAGCTCGACCGCGGCGAGCGTCTGACCGAGATCCTCAAACAGAACCAGTACGCGCCGCTGCCCGTCGAAAAGCAGATCCTGATCATCTACGCCGGGAACCGCGGTTTTCTGGATTCTTTCCCGGTCGGGAAGATCCGTGATTACGAGAAAAAGCTGTCCGTGTTCGTGGAGAAGGAGCACGGCGAGATCCTGACGAAGTTGCGCGAGCGCAAACAGATCGACGCCGCCCTGGACGAGGCCATCGGCGCCGCGCTCACGGAGTTCAATCGACGGTTCAAAGAGGACGCCGCCTGATGCCGACTCTGATCGACCTCCGCCGCCGGATCAAAAGCGTCAAGAACACGCAACAGATCACGAAGGCGATGAAGACCGTCTCCACGGCCAAGTTCAAAAAGGCTCAGCGCGGGGTCGTCGAAGGCCGCCCGCAGTGGCACAACGCCCCCGGCCTCCTGGCCAGGATCTCGCGATGGGCCGGGGCGCGCGCCCATCCTCTGTTCGCCGTGCGGGAGGAGAAGAAGATCCACGTCGTCGTCATCACCACGGACAAGGGATTGTGCGGCGCGTTCAATTCGAATCTCCTGACGCGGACGATCGACTTCATCCGGGAAAAAGGACGGTCGTCCGAAGTCGCCCTCGTCCTCATCGGCAAGAAGGCGGTCCATTTCTTCCGGAAGTTTCCGTATCCTGTGGACTGGGCCTATGCCGAGAAAGTGGACAAGCTCGGCGCCCGGGAACGGCAGCAGCTGGCCCATCACCTGATGCGGCGCTTCGCTTTTCTCGAAACGGACGGGGTGTATATCGCTTACAACGAGTTCAAGTCCGTCCTCGGTCCCCGGATCACGATCACGAGACTGCTGCCCATAACGCTGGACGCGACCGCGCCGGAACCGCAGACGGCGCCGCCGGACTGGGAGCCGGCCGGATTCGCCCCGCTCGAGTCCTTGGTGCCCCGTTATGTCGAGGACCAGATCGGCCATGCCTTCTTCGAGTCCCAGGCCGCGGAACAGGCGGCGCGGATGATGGCCATGGACAGCGCCTCGCAGAATGCCGAGGAGCTGATCACCGACCTCGTCCTCGGCCTGAACAAGATCCGCCAGGCCGGTATCACCAAGGAGCTTCTCGAGATCATGACCGCCGTGGAAGCGTTGAAACAATAAGGAACGCCGCAGGAGTGACCCATGAGTGAAGCCGCCCCGCTTGATCGAATCGGAACGGTCGTCCAGGTCATCGGACCGGTCGTCGACGTCTCGTTCAAAGGTCTGCAGCTCCCCGAGATCTACACCGCCGTCCGCATCACGAGCGAGGGGTTCGAAACTCCGATCCCCGTCGACATCATCGTCGAGGTCGAGCAGCACCTCGGCGAGGACGTCGTCCGCTGCGTGTCCATGCAGCCCACCGACGGCCTGGCCCGGGGCATGAAAGCCATCGACCTCCGCGGACCGATCACGGTTCCCGTCGGCGTGGAAACGCTGGGCCGCGTGCTCAACGTCATCGGCGAGCCGGTGGACCATATGGGGCCCGTCCTGGCCAAGAAGAGGTACCCGATCCACCGCGTTCCCCCGACGCTCGCGGAGCAGGACACCCGGCTCGAGATGTTCGAGACCGGAATCAAGGTCATCGATCTCATCCAGCCGTTCCTCAAGGGCGGGAAGATCGGGCTCTTCGGCGGCGCCGGCGTGGGCAAGACCGTCATCATCATGGAGCTCATCCACAACGTGGCCCTGAAGCACGGCGGATATTCGGTCTTCGCCGGCGTCGGCGAGCGGACGCGCGAGGGGAACGACCTGTGGATCGAGATGAAGGAGTCCAAGGTCATCGACAAGACGGCTCTGATCTACGGCCAGATGACCGAACCGCCGGGGGCCCGCCTCCGGGTCGGCCTGACCGCCCTTTCCGTCGCCGAGTACTTCCGCGACGAAATGAACCAGGACATCCTGCTCTTCATCGACAACATCTTCCGCTTCACCCAAGCCGGGTCGGAGGTGTCGGCCCTGCTCGGCCGGATGCCCTCGGCCGTCGGCTACCAGCCCAACCTGGCCACGGAGCTGGGCGAGCTGGAGGAGCGGATCACCTCGACGAAGAAGGGTTCGATCACCTCCGTCCAGGCGATCTACGTGCCCGCCGACGACTTCACCGACCCCGCCCCGGCGACGACGTTTTCCCACCTCGACGCCTCAACGAGCCTCTCGCGGGCCCTGACCGAAATGGGGATCTACCCCGCCGTGGACCCCCTGGGCTCCTATTCGCGCATCCTCGACCCGAACATCATCGGCGACGAGCATTACCGGGTCGCGCGCCGGGTCAAGGAGATCCTCCAGAGATACAAGGAGCTCCAAGACATCATCGCCATCCTGGGGATCGAGGAACTGTCCGACGAGGACAAGCTCGTCGTCGCCCGGGCCCGCAAGATCCAGCGCTTCCTCTCTCAACCGTTCCACGTGGCCGAGGAATTCACCGGCCGCCCCGGCAAATACGTCACCATCCAGGAAACCGTCCGGGGATTCAAAGAGATTTGCGAAGGCCTGCACGACGACAAGCCCGAACAGGCGTTCTATATGATGGGCGGAATCGACGAAGTTCTCAAGCGCTCAGAGGAATTGAAGAGCTTATGAGCGAGACTCTGCCGGCCTTCTTTCACCTTAAGGTGATCACGCCGCGGCGATTGCTGGCCGAGGCGGACGTCGAGGAGGCCTCGATCCCCAGCCTGGACGGCTTGATCGGCGTCCGGCCGGGACATCGGCCGCTGATGGTCGCCCTGGGCCGCGGGACCCTGACTTACCGGCAGGGGGGGAGCGAGGAAAGCTTCGAGGTCGCCGGCGGCTACGCGGAGATCCTCTCCGACCAGGTCCTGGTCTTCACCGAATCGAGCGAAGAGGCGCTCTAGGATACACATACCGGATGTGGTCCTCCCTCTGATACGGTCATGTCTTCTCCCAAAATAAGAAAATCAGGACCACATACGGTATGCGGACTTCCTCCGATCCGCATCCGCGAGGACGAGACCCTGGACGCGTTCTATCGCGGCCGCGTCCTCGTCCTTCAGCGAAAGAGGGGCTACCGCTTCGCCCTCGATGCGCCGCTTCTGGCCGATTTCATCCGGACCCGGCGGACGGACGAGCTCCTCGAACTGGGCACGGGCAGCGGGATCATCTCCCTCCTCGTCGGCCTCCGGCCGACCGGACCCATCACCGCCATCGAGATCCAACCCGCTCTCGCCGACATCGCCAGGAGGAACGTGGCCATCAACCGGATGAACGGCCGGATCACCGTCGTCCGCCGCGATTTCCGGACCTACCGCCGCCGGAAGAAGTTCGACATCGTTTTCGCCAACCCGCCGTACATCCGGAAAAGGACCGGGTTCCTGAGCGCAACGGCGGAAAAATCCGTTGCAAAACATGAATTAAAGTGCGATATAGTAGAGGTCATGCAAGCTGCGGCCAGGCTGCTCAAGGACGACGGCCGGGCGTATTTCGTCTTTCCACCGCGCCGGCGGGACGATCTCGAAACGGCCGCCCGGGCCAGCGGCCTTCATCTTCACGCCGTGCGCGATGTCCATCCGAGGCCAGGCGCGGAAGCGAACCTGTTTCTGGCCGAATGCGGTTTCGCGGCGAAGGCGGAGCGCGTCCTGCCTCCGCTCGTCCTTTACGACGACCGCGGCGGCATGACCGCCGAAACGCGCCGGATCTTCGAAGGGAGGAACCGTGGTCCGGCTCATTAAAAACCTCAAGGAGCTCTACCGGTTCCGTGTCCTCATCCAGAACCTGGTCAGCCGCGAGCTCAAGGCCCGCTACCGCGGCACGGTTCTCGGCTTCCTTTGGTCGTTCTTCAATCCTCTGCTCCTGATGAGCGTCTATACCATCGTCTTCGGGTTCATCCTCAAGCCGAGGGACCCGGCCTTCGACGGCTCGCCCTGGTTTTACGCCCTGTTCCTGTTCTGCGGGATCCTGCCCTGGGTCTGGTTCTCCTCCTCGTCCATCGAATCGGCCAATACCCTGATGATCAACGGCAACCTGATCAAGAAGATCCTCTTCCCGGCCGAGATCCTGCCCATCGTCACCCTGACGAGCAATTTCATCCATTTCAGCTTCGGCCTGCCCATTCTCCTCCTGTTCCTCTTTGTCTTTGGCAAGACGCTGACCCTGTACGCTCTGCTGCTGCCGGTTGTCATCCTCGTCCAGTACGTTTTCTCCCTGGGATTCGGTTTCCTGATTTCGGCCCTGACCGTCCACTTCCGCGACATCAAGGACATCCTCGGCAACCTCCTGACCTTCTGGTTCTTCACGACGCCGATCGTCTATTCGCTGAACTCTCCCCCCATCGAAGAGCACCCGGCCATCAAAGCGATCCTCATCCTCAATCCGATGACGCACATCATGGAAGGCTATCATGACTGCCTGTTCTACGGCCGCGCGCTCCACTGGTCCTCGCTGGGCATCGTTCTCCTCATCTCGCTCCTCCTTTTCTATATCGGATACGCGGTGTTCGACCGGCTGCGCGATTCCTTCCCGGAGGAGGTCTGATGCACGCCATCGAGCTCGACCGGGTCACCCGGGTCTATCAGAAATATTCGGCCCGCCACCGCTTCCAGACGTTCAAGAGCGCCCTGGTCAAGGGCGACCTGTTCCGCTCCCTAAGGCCGGACGAGCTCGTCGTGGCCCTGGACAAAGTCAGCCTCCACGTGGAGAAGGGCATGACCTTCGGGGTGATCGGAGAGAACGGCTCGGGCAAAAGCACGCTTCTCAAAATCATCTCGGGCATCGCCAAGCCCACCTCGGGCCGGATCAAGGTGAACGGGAAGATCTCCGCCCTGATCGAGCTGGGCGCCGGCTTCCATCCCGAGATCTCGGGCCGCGAGAACGTCTTCATCAACGGCATCATGCTCGGCCTGTCCAAGAAGGAAATCAGCCAGAAGTTCGACGAGATCATCCGATTCGCCGAGCTCGAGCAGTTCATCGACGCTCCGGTGAAAACCTATTCCTCGGGGATGTATATGCGGCTCGGCTTTTCGATCGCCATCAACGTCAACCCGGAGGTCCTGCTCATTGACGAGGTCCTTGCCGTCGGCGACGCGGCCTTCGTCCCCAAATGCCTGGACCGCATCGACGATTTCCGCCGCCGTAAAAAAACCATCCTCTTCGTCAGCCACGACCTGACGACGGTGAGCAAGATCTGCGACCGGGTAGCCTGGATGAAGGGCGGCAAAATCCAGATGCTGGGCGAACCCAAGCGCGTCGTCGATGCCTACCTCCAGGATGTCGTTTTCAAACAGGAGGAAGATTTCCAGGAACGGAAGGACCAGATCCCGGCGGCTGTGACCGAATCGTCTCCCCCCCCGGGCCCCGAACCCGCCGTCGAAGACGAGAAGCGCGAACAGCGCTGGGGCAAGCGGGAGATCGAGATCCGCAAGGTGACGCTCAGGACGGCCCGCGGTGAGGAAAAACACGTCTTTCACCCCGAGGAGGGGATGGTCATCGAGATGGACGTCGCCGCCCTTGACCCGCTCAAGGACTTCGTCTTCGGCATCGGCATTTTCAATTCCCAGGGGATCTCCTGCTATGGGACGAACACGGACCTCGATGATCTCGAGCCGGTTTCGATCAGCGGCGAGGGCAAGGTCACCTGCCGGATCGAGCGGCTGGGATTGATCAACGGGACCTATTACCTGGACTTGGCCGTGCACAAGCGCGACGGCTATCCCTACGATTATCACCGGAACCTGTATTCGTTCCTGGTCTCCTCCACCCTCAGAGATGTCGGTGTCGTCCGCTTGTCCCATTCCTGGACCTTCACCCCCCAAATCAAGTTCAAAAGGCCGGGCAAATTGGATAAAGGGTGACATGCTCCGACAAAATGAATGGTGACGCGCTCCGAATTCTCTGGAATTCGGTGCGTGTCACCGTTTTATACGTGTCACCGTCTTCAAAGCGATGATATGAGAAACACGAAGATCCAAAACCTAGCCCATCTCAAAAAAATCCGGAACCGCCTCCGCCGGCATGGGAAGACCGTCGTTTTCACCAACGGCTGTTTCGATCTGATCCACGGCGGGCACATCGCCTTGTTCAAGAAGGCCAAGGCTTGCGGCGACGTTCTCGTCGTCGCTCTCAACACGGACGCCTCGATCCGGAAGCTCAAAGGCCCCTCGCGCCCCATCTTTCCGCTCAAGGAAAGATTCGAGGTCCTCACGGCGATCGCCGATATCGATTTTCTGACCTCGTTCTCCGAGGCCACGCCCCGCAGGATCATCGCCGCGCTTCTCCCCGACGTCCTGGTCAAGGGCGGCGATTGGGGGACGGGGGAAATCGTCGGGCGGGCGGAGGTCGAAGCGGCCGGCGGCCGGGTCGTCCGCGCCCCTTATCTCCGAGGCCATTCCAGCACCCATATCATCCGGAAGATCCTCCGCGGCTTTTCTTAGTCGTTGCCAAGTTGACTTTGATCGCGGTTGAAATTATCATCGTTTTCCCTCGAACCATCATTCCGTCGACAGGATGAGCGTGAACGCATGAAAGTCATGTCCCTGAGATCCTTGAGCCTTGTTCTCGGATCCGTTCTTCTAGTCGCGTCGGCGGCCGCGGCGTCCGATCGTCTCCAGGAGTTGGCCGACGCGGACCATTGGAAAGAGGTCCGGGCCCTGGCCGAGCCGATGCTCCAGACGAATCCCAAGGACGACCGCGCCCTCTTTTTCCTGGGCCGCTATAAAGAGGTCGCCGGCGACTACGACGGGGCCCTCGCTTTAGCCCAGAAAGCCCTCGCTATCGACCCCAAAAACCCCGACTACCATTGTCTGCTGTCGTTCATCTACGGCCGGCAGGTCCTCAGGGCCGGAATATTTCGCAAAATCGGGTTGGCCCGCCGGGTTCGGAAGGAGGCCGAGAGGGCCCTTGAGCTCAAGGGCGATCACGTCGAAGCCCACATCATTCTCATCGAGTTTTTCCGCCAGGCGCCGGGAATCATCGGCGGGAACAAAGCCAAAGCGCGGGCCCTGGCCGAAGAGCTGGTGAGATTCGATCCTGTGCGTGGTTACATCGCCCAAGCCAACTTCGCCCATGAGGAGAGACTGGAGAGTCGGGTGGAGGGATTGTACAAGAAAGCCGTCGAGGCGGATCCGCGATCATACATTGCTCTGATCACGCTGGCCCGGTCCTACGGCTATGGAGGCCAGCGGAACTTCGCCCTGATCGAAAAATACGCCAGGGAAGCCATGGCCCTCGATCCCGGCCGCGTGGCCGCGTATGACCTGATCGCCCAGAACCTGGCCCGCCTCGAGCGGTGGCCTGACCTCGAGGACCTGCTCGTTCAGGCCGAGAAGAACGTGCCGGACAACCTGAGCCCTTATATTCAGGCCGGCCGCATCGTCCTTCAGCAGGGCAAGGACTTCGAGCGGGCCGAGCGCTATTTCCGCAAATTCCTGACTCAGGAACCGGAGCCGGTGTTTACGTCCCGCGGATCGACCTCGTCCTACGCCCAGACCTACTGGCGGCTGGGACAGACGCTGGAGAAAATGAACCGCAAAGCCGAGGCCGTCGACGCGTTGAGGACCGCTCTGAAGCTGGATCCCAACCTTGACGGGGCTAAAAAGGACCTGAAGCGTCTCCGCTGAACTTCGAACCGCTACCGGATGTTGATGAACGGGATGCCCTTTTCGGCCAGCAGCTTGTTCAGGGCCTGGACATCGGTCTCGAGGAGCTCGGCCATCTTCTTCTGGAGCGGGGCCAGGATGCCTTTGGCCTCCTCGATCTTGTCGATGGCCATCTGGGTCGGCGCGCCCGGATATCCGCCCGCTCCGCCGCCGCGAATAGCCACCTCGGCCATGGTCCCGCCGCGGAGGGCGTTGAAATACAGCTGACGGTACTGGGTCTGGCCTTCCGGCGTCCGGAAATAGACCTTCTGGATCTCGCCCAGCTTGTCCTTCACCGCCTTGAGCTTGGCCGTGACCACCGGATCGACGCCGCGCACGGAGGCGAGGTTCGTCTCGAGCTGTTGAATCTGAGCGGCCAGTTGCTCGACCTGGGTCAGCAAACGCGAAGCGGCCGCGGTCACCGGCGCGGCGTCGAGGGCGACCTTCTGGTTGAGTTTCTTCTCTTCGAGCGGGATCCCGATCTCGTCCTTCACCATAAAGGCCTTTTCCTGGGTCTTGCCGTTGACTTCGAAGACGGCCCGGTATTCGCCCGCCTCGACATAGGCCCCGACCCCGCCTCCGCCGAACCCTCCGCCCCCGCCGCGTTGTCCGCCGCCATAGGCGAACGGCGTGCCGATGGTCGAGGCGCCGGCCTGTCCGCCGCCCGCGCCGCGCTGTCCTCCAGCCATGCCTCTTTGCCCTCCTCCAGCCGCGCCGCTCGGCGAATCGGGCCGGAGGTCCCAGACGACGCGATTGACGCCGGCTGCAAGCGGCGCTTGGAGCGCGCGGATGTCCTTGCCGGACTTGTCCCGGATGGTGAGCTTCAGCTTGGCCTCCTTGGCCGCGGCCGGGTTCAAATAATAGTTGATGGTGGCTCCGAAGGCGGGATTCACCCCGGCGAAATCGTTGGTGTCGACGTCCGAAGTGCTTTTCATCCCGTGGATTGTCGCGTTCCGGACATCGAACAGCGCATTCTCGGCCTTGACCGTCTCGGCCGTGAGCTTCTCCAGCGGCCGGATGTCGTCCATGATCCAGACGCCGCGGCCGTGCGTCCCGACGATGAGGTCTCGTTCCCGCGGGTGGACCTGGATGTCGCGGACGGCGATGGTCGGGAAATCCGTCTTATAAGGGATCCATTTCTTGCCCCCGTCGAAGCTGAAGAAGAGCCCGAACTCCGAGCCTGCGAAGAGGAGGGCTGGATTTTCGAGGTCCTCGCGGACGACGTGGATGTAACCGTAGGCGGGCAGGTTCGAAGCCAGGGAAGTCCAGGTCTTGCCGAAGTCCTCGGTCTTGAAGATGTAAGGCTTATAATCGTCCACCTGGTGCCGCGAGATCGAGATGTAAGCCGCGCCCTCGCCGAAGCGGGAAGCCTCGACGCGCGTCACCCAGTTATCGTCGGGTCCGAGCCCTTTAATGGCCTTGGTCACGTTGTCCCAGGTCCTTCCGTCGTCCCGGGTGACCTGGACCAGGCCGTCGTCGGTGCCGACCCAGATCGTGCCTTTCTTGAGCGGCGATTCCGAAATGGACAGGATCGTGCAGTGGATCTCGGCGCCGGTGTTGTCGATCGTGATCGGCCCGCCCGAGTCGATTTTCTTCTTCGGATCGTTGGTGGTCAGGTCCGGACCGGCCTTCTCCCATGACCGCCCCTTGTCCCGCGACCGGAAGAGGCAGTTGCCGCCGAAATAGAGGACATTATGGTCGTGGGGCGAGAGGTAAATGGGCGAGTTCCAGTTGAACCGGTAGGGTTCCTCGCCGAGCGGAGCTTGGGGCTTGATCCCCTGGGACAGGAACGTCCGGAGGTCGTGGCGCTCGATGCCCCCCATCTGGAGATTGCGATAAAGGATCGTCCAGTCCGTGGGATCGATCTGGGCATAGAAGCCGTCGCCTCCGCCGGTGGCGTACCAGTACTGGTTCAGGATCCCGCTCCGGTCGCGGGAGCTGGATGGCCCTTCCCAGTTGCCGTTATCCTGGAGGCCGATATTGACCCAATAGGGATCGCGCATGTCGTAGGTCAAGTTGTAGATCTCGGCCCAGGCGCGGGACTGGACGGTGTGATAGGTCCGGCCGCCGTCCCAGGAGACATCGATCCCGCCGTCGTTGCCGTCGATGATGTGGCTGGAGTTGAACGGATCGACCCAGAGGGCGTGGTGGTCGGAGTGCGTCCCCCGGCCGATCGAGTCGTAGGTCCGGCCGCCGTCCCGGGAGACGTAGGACGAACCGGAATAAACATAAACGACCAGCTCGTTGTTGGGGTCGGCGGTCAGCCGGCTGTAATAAAACGGCCGGAAGTTGGTCCGGTCATAGGTCCGCTTGTCGCACATGCGGACCCAAGTCTCGCCCTTGTTGTCCGTGCGGTAGAGGCCGGCGTCCGTGGCGTGCTCGATGAGGGTGTAGACGACGTTGGGTTTGGACCGGCAGATGTCCACGCCGATCCGGCCGATGACGCCGCCCGGGAGGCCGCCGGCCTGCTTCTGCCAGGTCTCTCCGCCGTCGGCCGTCTTGAACAGCCCGCTCGTTTCCCCGCCGCTGGTGAAATAATATGGGCTGCGGCGGTATTTCCACATTCCGGCATAAAGGATCTTGGGATTGGAGGGGTCCATGGCCAGGTCCGAGCAGCCGGTGTCCTTGTCGATATAGAGAACCTTCTTCCAGGATTTGCCCCCATCGGCCGTCCGGTAGACGCCGCGCTCTTCGTTCGGGCCCCACAGATGGCCCTGGGAAGCGGCGAAGACGACGTCGGGATTCATCGGATCGACGCAGATCCGGGCGATGAACCGCGTCTCGGCGAGGCCCATGTTCCTCCAGGTCCGGCCGGCGTCCTCGGACTTATAGACGCCGTCGCCGGGGGCCACCGAGTTGCGGGCCGTCGATTCGCCCGAGCCGACCCAGACGATATCGGGCGCGCTCTGGGCCACGGCCACGGCGCCGACCGAAACCGAGCCCTCGTTGACGAAGGAGGGCTCCCAAGTGATGCCGGTATTCGAGGACTTCCAGAGTCCGCTCGGGCCGACCGCGGCGTAGATGATGGATGTGTTTCGGTCCGGGACGGCGAAATCGACCGTCCGGCCGCCCATATTGGCCGGGCCGATGTTGCGGATGCGGAACGTCCGGAGGACGGCCGCGTAGTCGAACTCCTCGGCCTTGACGGCCGGCGCCGCCTTCTGGGCGGCGGGTTTGGTCTGGCTCAGGCCGGAAGGGCCGGCCAGGGCCAGGATCGCCCCGAGGGCCAAAAGACCGGAGAACCACGGATGCTTGCTAGACACGGATACCTCCCCGATGAGAATTCGGAAACGAGAGACGGATCGAATGGATGCCCACTCTCTTCTTCGGGGATGATATATATCAAAGGGGCGGCGCTTGTCAAAAAAAAAGCCCTCCGGCCGGGACGGCCGGAGAGCCAGCAAAAGTTCCGTTGTCGAGGGACGAGCCTTCGGCTCGCCACTCGCCCGTGGGTTGTATCCACGGGCGAGTACGGCGGAAGTTGACCCCCGGGCAATGCCCGGGGCCCCGGCCGCCGTCGAGCCGTTTCACCTCATGCTCAGGAGGGTCGTTGGCAGCCGCTCTTGCAATGGCTGACGCGCGGGACCATGTACCGTGTCATGAGTGCGCTCCTTTCATAAACTTTATAGGAATACTATACAATCAGGGTCGCGAATTGTCAACCTACAAAACGGGGACACGTACCAAATTCAAGAGAATTTGGAATATGTCCCCACTTCATTTTATGGTTTTTTAACCAGGTTAAAAAACCACTCCCACAGTCTTTTGTGGAACTCGAGGCTCGGGGGGTGGGCCTTCAGGAACCCGTTGATGGCGATAAGCTCCTGGTCGGCGGGGGTGAACTTATGTTTCTGCTCCGTATCCCATAGCATGGAAAACTCCGGATGGAACTGGACGCCTAGAACATTCCGGTATTTCGTATGTTCCACGGCCTCGACGACCTTGCCGTCGAGCGAAGCCGCCGCGATCTTCAGGCCTCGGCCGATCCGGCTTGCGGCCTGGTGATGGGCGCTCATGATATAGGGCTGATCGGCGGGTGTGAAACCCATCTCGGCGAGAAACTTGCTGCCCGGGGAGAATTGAATGGGATGGAGCATATAAGCGAGCAGCTCCCGCGTCTCCGGGTGGAGCTTGCGCCAAGGGTTGGTATGCCAGTTCGGCTGGCCCATGGCGATAACGTCCTCGACGTATTTTTTGCCGTAAATGTCCGTCCAAACGTCCTGGACGAGGGTCCCGCCCGTCCCCGCGTTCAAGGTCTGCATCCCGAGGCAGATGCCGAGCACCGGAAAGTTCGGCCGTTCTTCGAGCAAGCCCTTGAACGATGTGTCTTGCGCGCCTCCGAGAAGATGGAAGACGAGCGAGAGCTCCAGATAGTGACGTTGGGGATCCATGATCACGGTCAGCAGGCTCGTCTTCTCTCCATAGGCGGCGGGCGGTATATCGGGGCCGCCGAAGAAGATCAGCCCATCCGACTTCCGGACGATGTCGGAGAATTCCTTAGAGGCGGCGTTCGTCTTGTAAAGATCGGCCGGACCGATTTCAGCCGTGATCTCGTGGAAATGGATCCAATCGATTTTCTCATCGAGGACGAACTTTCGGGCTTCCCTGTAATTCGTCCGCTCTTTGGCGTGATAGATGCCGACGATTTCGAAATTTCCGGCGGGAAGCAGCCCTTGTTCCTTGAGCGCGAGGATGTCCTGGAGTGTTCCCTTCGACGGATAGCAGATGGCGAGTCGCGTCGTATCGGCCGGCACGACCGCCGTGTCGAAGAACCGCGGCGGCGCCTGAGCTCCAGCCAAGCCGGTGAGGAGAAACACGGCGATAAACGTGGCCGATATTCTTAGGAAATGTCGTGATTTCATCTCATCTCCTTTATCCGGTCGCCGGTTGCGGAGGCGCAGGAGTTGCCCTGAGGCGAGCATAGCGGAGGGGGGTCCCATCGCTTGCGATGGGGGGAACCGACGGGACTGGTTCCCCAGCGAGCCGGGGGCGACCCCTGCGCCTCCGCAACCTACCGAATCTATAAGTTAACGTTTACTTGCCCAGCGAACCCACCGCCCGGGCGATGATCGTTTCCAGCAGCTCGATTTTGTAGCCGTTCTCCGCGAGCGGAGAAGCGTCTTTCAGCGCACTTTTCGCGGCCTGGCGCGCGGCGGCCTCCGTCGCTTTCCGGCCTTTGAGGGCCTCCTCGGCCTTCGTCATCCGCCAGGGGACGGGCGCGACGCCGCCGCAGACGATGCGGATATTCTCGATCGTCGTCCCGGACAGGACGGCTTTGACCGCGGCCGACACGACGGCGAAATCCCACGAACCCCGCTCGATGAATTTCAGATAAGCGCTCTTCTCGTTGGCCTTGGCCTGGGGAACGCGGACCTCCTTGACGATCTCCTGTCCGTTCAAGACGTTCTCTTTCCGGACGTTGACGATCGGGGGCATATAGAACTCGGCCAGCGGGACGGTTCGCTCACCCTTGGCCGATAGGATCACGGCTTTCGCGTCCAGGGCGATAAGGGCCGGGGCCAGGTCGGAGGGATATACGGCCCAGCAGAGCCCGCCGGCGAACACGGCGTGGTATTTGTTGCGCCCTTTTTCCGCATAACATTTGACGCCGCCCTTCTTATTACAGACAATCCGCGCGTCCCGGTAATACCAGCACCGCGGCCGCTGGCAGAGATTCCCGCCGACCGTGCCCACGTTCCGGAGTTGGGGCGAGGCGACGACCGCGGCCGCTTCGTGGAGGACCCGATAGTCCTTTTGGATCCCCGGGTCTTCAGCCAGGTCGGCGATGGTGGTTAAAGCTCCGATGGCGACGCCGTCTTTGTCTTTCTTGATATAGGCGAGACCGGGAACGGCCTTGAGATCGATGACGACGGCGGGCTCGACGAGACCTTCCTTGATCTCGCCGAGAAGGTCGGTGCCTCCGCCCATGACGAAGACGTTCGGATCGCCCGGGCCCAGGAAGGCCGCCGCCTGTTCGAGGGAGGCCGGTTTTCCGTACTGGAAGTTCTTCATTTCCCGGCCTCCTTTCTCTTGAGGGCGGCCAGGACCCGGGCCGGGGTCATGGGGATCTCCCGGACATGGACGCCGATGGCGTTGAAGACGGCGTTGGCGATGACGGCCGAGGCGGGGATGCGCGGCGGCTCGCCCAAGCCTTTTGTCCCCAAATTGTTCAGGCGGTCGTCGATGACGTCGGCGAAGATCGGGACGATCTCCGGAATGTCCATCGCCGTAGCGACCTTGTAATCGTGAAGGTTGGGATTGAGCATGGTCCCCGTCTCCGGGTCCATGATCTTCTCTTCAAAGAGGGCTGCGCTCATCCCCTGGGTGATGGCGCCGATGACCTGGCTTTCCGCGGTTTGGCGGTTGAGCACCCGGCCGATGTCATGGGCCGCGACGACCTTCTTGACCTTGATCTTTCCGGTCTCCGTGTCCACCTCGACCTCGGCGAAATGCGCGCCGAAGGTCTGGTAGGCGAATCCGGGGGTCATGTTCGCCCGCTCACCGTGGAAGGGCATGGGCCTTGGGATCGTCCGGGCGAGCTCCTTGAGGTCGATGGATTTGCCGGGATCGGTCTTGGAGACGGCCTTCTTGTCCTCTAGGACGATCTCGGCCGGGGCGACGTTGAGTTTTTTGGCCGCCAGGCCTTTGAGATATTCGGCGGCCTTGAGCGCCGCGTCGCGGACCGCCGGGGCGACCGATGGCACGGTCAAGCTGCCGCCCGAAATGGGGGCCCAGGGTAGATCGGAGTTCCCGATGTGGACGGAGATATCCCGCGGCTCGAGGCCCAGCGTCTCGGCGGCCACGATCGCGATGTGCGTCCGCGTGCCGGTACCGATATCCTGCGTCCCGCAGTCGACCTCGACGCTCCCGTCATTATAGAGCTTCACATCAGCCAGCGTTCCGGGCACGCCGGCTCCAGGCCAGATCTGGCTGGCCATACCGAGGCCTGTCCGGACCGTGCCATTCCCCGCGCCGGGCTTCTTGTTGCGCCGGGACCAGCCGATCTTCTCCGCGCCGAGCTTATAGCATTGCTCAAGCCCTTTGGTCGAATAGGGCGTGCCCGTGTCGCCCTTGTCCTTGGTCGAATAGTTCTTCAAGCGGAGCTCGAGCGGGTCCAGGCTGAGCCTGGCCGCCAGCTCCTCCATGAATCCCTCCAGG
The DNA here is from genome assembly GCA_026393865.1 of Candidatus Aminicenantota bacterium. Classification (GTDB taxonomy): domain Bacteria; phylum Acidobacteriota; class Aminicenantia; order Aminicenantales; family UBA4085; genus JAPKZI01. The sequence goes on along the minus strand of JAPKZI010000233.1, from coordinate 28,227 downwards.
CCGAACGTGGCCTGGGTGTGGCCGGGAGCGCGCGTGGCCCGCGAGCCGCAGGTGTTGACGAAGACCGCGTATTCCTCGACCTTGACGTTGGCGCATTTATAAACGTCCGTGAACGGCTCGGAGCAGCGGTCGCCTCGGCCGATACCGCCGCAGTTGTAGTTCTTCAGAGTGAGGGCGGTCAGCGTGCCGTCTTTCTTGGCGCCGGCCCTGACCGTCATCCAGGCCGTGGGCCTGTATCCGACGCAATCGGAGTTCTCCTGCCGGGTCAGCAGGATCTTGACCGGGCGGCCGGTCTCCTTGGCCATCCGGGCGGCGATGATCGTATGATCATTGACGCCGAGCTTGCTGCCGAAACCGCCGCCCATATAGTGCTTGATGACTTTGATCCGGCTCGCCGGCATGGCGAGACTGCGGGCCAGACCGTCGCGGACGGACTGGATGGCCTGCGTCGAATCCCAAACCGTCAGGTTGTCGCCGTCCCACTTGGCCAGGCTGCCGTGCGTCTCGGTCGGCTGATGGACCTCCCAGGACGTTTTGTAGGTCTGTTCGAAAATGACGTCCGCCTCCTTGAATCCCTTTTCGGCGTCGCCGCGCGTGTATTCATTGGACTTCGCCACGTTGCCCTCGTTCTGGACGAGCGGCGCTCCTTGGGCCATGGCCTTGTCGACGGAAACGACATGGGGGAGGACCTTGTATTCAACCTTGATGAGCTTGAGGGATTCTTCGGCCGTCCTCTCGTCCACGGCCGCTACGGCGGCAATCGGCTCGCCGGCCCACTTGACCCGGCCGTCTTTGAGCTTCAAGGCGGCCTTCACGCCGGGATAACTTAAAGCCGGGCCAAGGTCGACCGAGACGACGTCGGCGCTGGCGTGTGGTGAGCGGAGGATCTTGGCGATGAGCATCCCCTCGAAGACCAGGTCGTGTGTGTAGAGGGCCTCGCCCGTGACGATCTTCCGGCCGTCGACGCGGGGGGTGTATTTTCCGATGAGTTTGAATTCGCCCGGCTTAGGCTGGGCCGGCTGCGGCAAGGGGGGAGCGGCGGCTTGGTCTCCTCCGATGTTCGCGAGGTCGATATATTCGAGATAAGGGTCTTCGATGATGGCTTCTTTTTTCATCTCAACCCCTCCTCAGGACCTCGGCGGCGGCCCCGACGGCGGCGTAGATCTTCTGGTAGTTACCGCAGCGGCAGATGTTGCCGGCCAGCCCCGCCCGGATCTCGTCGAACGTCGGCTGCTTGTTCTTGGCCAAAAGCCCGACCGAGGCCAGGAGGAACCCCGGCGTGCAGAATCCGCACTGGTAGCCGTCTTTGTCGATGAAGGCCTGCTGAACGGGATGGAGCTTGTCTCCGCTCGCCAGGCCTTCGACGGTGAGGACATCCGCGCCGTCGGCCTGCACGGCCAGGAGATGGCAGGCGTAGACGGTCCGGCCGTTCAAGAGAACCGTGCACCCTCCGCATTCGCCCCGGTTGCAGACGCGCTTGGCTCCGGTCAGCCGCAGCCGTTCGCGGAGCACCTGGAGAAGCGTTTCGCGCGGCTCCGCGTCGAGGATGACCTTCCGTCCATTGACGGTGAACGAGATCCTTTTCTTTTCGAAGACCTCCAGCTCGCCCGGGCCGGTGGGGCGCGGCCGCGGCTCCTTGCCGAGGAGACGCGAGACGACGCCGGCGCCGACCGCTCCGCCGCTTACGCTCTGGATAAAGGCCCGCCGGGAGACCGATTTTCTTTTCTTGGGCACGCTGTCCATCGGGATCGACCTCAAGCCAGCCGGAGGAGGGCCTGAGCGGCCAGGCAGAGAACCGCGGCGGCCGTTGGAGCGAGCCAGCGGGCCAGGTGCGGCCCAACCGCGGATTCTCCCTCCGCCGATTTCGCCGCGACGAGAAAGCCCAGGGGCACGGTGATCAACGAGATGCCGACGGCTAAAGGGGCATAGGTGAGCGAGAGGGCGGTCGTTCCGCCCGGAATGACGCAGGCCGGGATGCCCGTGGCGAATTTCACCAGCGGAAAGAGGTTGACGGCGAGGAGGGCCGAGGTCCCGCCCAGGAAGGCCTGTCCGGCGGCCTTCCGTTTCCAGGCGTCGGCGAGGAAAGGAACGATGATGAGCAGGGCCAGGCCTTCGGTCACGAAGGCGAACATCGGATTGGCCACGGCGCCGTGCTTGATGGGAAGTCCCAACAGCAGCGCGTCGAAGAGCTTGAAGACCAAGGCCAGGCTGACGACGAGCGCCGGGCCGGTGACGCGCCGGGTCCGGGCCCAGGCCGCGGCGATGAAAAACAGGGCGACGCCGGTCATGATCGAACCCGAGGCGAGCTTGGCGCAGCTTTCAAGGGCCAGCCCCAGCCCGGCCTCGGCCAGGCCCCAGGCCGACCCGCAGACGATCAGAAATCCCAGATCGGATGGAGATGTTTTTTTAGTCATGGAGGTCTCCTTTTGCCAGGATTCGGCTTCAGTCCAAAGCCCGGCGTCCATTATAATGAGCGGATTTTGTTTTGGCAATGGGACACCAAAACGAAATTATGCCTATGTCCTTTATCGGATCGAGTGAGGCCCTGGAGTCGGTCCCGGACCCGCGCCGCCGGTTTTTTTTGCATTTGCTTTTAAATTGTGTTAATAAAACAAAAAGAAGGGAGAACGCTCATGCCGAGAATGTCGTTTTTTCCGAAAACGAGAATTTATCTGATGCTGGGGATCTTGCTGATTGCCGGACTGGCCTTCGCCTCTTTCGCGAACATGCAGGTCAAAGGCCGGCCGCCCGGAAGCGACGGGCCGAAATGGATCCCCTTGTTCACGGCCGCCGGCGCCGAGCGGGCGGGAGCCGAGCCTATAGCTCCTCAGGCTTCGCGCTATCGGGCCGTAGCGATCAATCCCCTGCTTTCGGAGGATGGAGGCGTGGCCGTCGGCGACCGGCTCTTTATTTCGCCGTTCGAGGACGGCGCCGCTCTCGGGACGATCGACCGTGTTGAGACCGACGTCAACGGCGTCCTGGCCGTCCGGGCCCGGATCCAGGATTCGGATGGATATCTGCTCCTCTCTTCGGACAAAGGCCGGTCGCTCGGCCTTCTCGTCCTGCCCGAGCGGCGGGAATACGAGATCTCCTGCGTGGAGGGCGGGCAAACCCACATCATCCAGGAATTCGCGCCGGGCGCCCGGGTCTCTCTCCCCGGCGGCCCTCCGCTCATTCCACCTTCGTCATCTCCATCCGGGCCTGTCCTGCCGCCTTTGGGAGCCGCGCCGCCCGCGGCCGCCAAGACCCGGATCGATGTCATGCTCCCCTACACGCCGGCCGCCCGTGATTACGCCAACGCCGCGAGCGGGATCAATAATTACGTCTCGCTGGCGATGCAATTGGCCCAACTGGGCATGGACAACAGCCTCACCGACATCACCATGCGGCTGGTCTATTCCGCTCTCATCGATTATGCGGATACAGGAAATTCCAACACGGACCTGGCCCGCCTCCAAAATCCCAATGACGGCTATCTGGACCAGGTCCACACGTGGCGGAATACCTATGGGGCGGATCTGGTCCATCTGCTCACGAAAACGGATGATTACGGCGGCCTCGGCTACTTGCTCTTGAACCCGGCGGGATCTCCCGCTTATGCTTTTAGCGTGGGCCGGATCCAGCAGATCAGCTGGACGACCACGACGATCCACGAAATGGGTCACAACATGGGCTGCGGCCACCGGAAAGGTCAACCAGGTGAAACTTGGAATGGACTTTTCTCCTATTCGGCCGGGTGGCGCTGGGTGGGTAACGACGGCAACAAGTACTGTTCGATCATGTCCTATAAGGACGATTTCGGCGGAGTCATTCCCACCCAGGTCGAATATTTCTCGAACCCCAGCGTCAATTATAAAGGAACGCCGACCGGCAATGCCGCTGACGGAGACAACGCCCGATCGCTTCGTGAGATCAAAACGGTCATCTCCAATTATCGCTCGGAAGCGGGGACGAACACGCTAACGATCTCGGCCGGCTCGGGAGGGACGACTAATCCCGCTCCGGGGATTTACACTTACAACACCGATTCCATCGTCCGGGTCACGGCCCTGCCGAACGCGAATTACCGGTTCCTCAACTGGTCGGGAAGTGCCACGGGCTCGCAGAATCCGATCGACATCACCTTGGACCGGGACAAATCCATAGCGGCGGTCTTCCAACGGATCATCTATGCTCCGGCGGAGGCGGCGGGCGAAAAAGTCCTGAACCGTTCCCTCTCCCAGGCCGAATACATCAATATCATCACCTTCGCGGCCAATCCCAACAACGTGAACATCTTAAGCTATAAGATCTACCAGGTCGACAACGGGCAGCGGACGGAGGTCGCCTCGCTCGACGCGAATACCTTCACCCTCTGGCATCGGGGAGTGGACGGAGCCAAGGAATACACCTATCACATCGTCGCCGTGAATAATGAGCCGCGGGAAGGCGATCCGGCCGTCATTGTGATCCATTGAGCGGCGGGGAAGGAGATAGAACCATGAAAAAAATCATCATCGCCGGACTGATGGCCGGCCTGATCTCCGTCGCGGCATCGGCCTCGGTCGGCCTCAAAGCGATCTATTTTTCGCCGTCGGATAAGGATTTCAAATCCATTTACGGAGGGGGCTGGAAGTACGGTGCGGAAATTGCGTTCAACCTCTTCAAGGGGCTGGACCTCTGGCTGGACGGCGGTTATTACGCCAAAACGGGAAGTTTGTCCTACTCCAAAGAGGAAACCAAGCTGACCCTCATCCCGATCGGAGCGGGGCTGCGCTACAGGTTCCTGACGGGGAAGATCGAGCCCTATATCGGCGCCGGGGCCAGATATAATCTCTTTAATGAATCGAACGAAATCGGCGAGGTGAGCGGGAACGGCGTCGGATTCGTCGGGAAAGCCGGGCTGACGCTCTATCTGGCCAAGGGCTTCGGCATCGACGTCCATGTCGCCTATTCGTCCTGCAAGATGAAACCGGCGGATTTCCAGTTCGACGTCGGAGGGATCGAACTCGGCGCCGGCATCATCTTCTGACCGGAGCATTTCGGACACATAACAAATCCGGAAAGAGCCCCCTTTCGTCGTGCCTCCGCCTGGAATTCGGAAAGTGCCCGCGAATTTTTAGTATAATGGGACGTTGGTCCCATGAGCCTCGACTTTCTCAAAGACGTTCCCGAGTTCAAGGCGCTCGTCCGGGAACTGGAGAAGGAGAGCCGAGGCCTCCGCATCTCCGGCCTCGCCGCGGCGGCCAAGCCTTTTTTTCTGGCCACGTTGGCCCAGACACTCCCGAAAACCATCGTTTACATCCAGCCCGCGGAATTGTCCCTGACCGGGATGGAAGAACAGAGCCTGTTTTTCCTGGCCCAGCTCCGGTCTCCCAAGCGGGCCAAAGCCCTTCCTCCTTTGACGGAGGGCCCCTCCCGGGACGCGCCCCCTTCCCTCGAAGCGATCTCGTCCCGGATGCGCTTCTTTTATGACCTCCTTCACCGGCGGCCGTCGCTCATCGTAACCAATCTCTTCGGCCTTCTCCGGCCTTTCCCCGCTCCCCCGGATCTCCCCGGGCTCTTCCTGAGGTTGGACAAGGGCGCCCTTCATGGGCGGGACCGCTTCCTGCGGACCTTGGACGAATACGGCTATGTCCGCGAGGACCTCATTTCATTCCGCGGCGAATACGCCGGCCGAGGGGGGATCGTGGACGTTTTCCCGCCCTGGCAGAAGGCGCCGTACCGCGTCGAATTCAGCGGAGACGAGATCGCCTCGATCCGGGAATTCGATCCCTCGACGCAGCGATCCCTCCGCCGTCTGGACAGCGCCTTGATCCCCTCGCTCCTGGAAAGCGCGGGTCCGGCCGTCTCGTCCGTGCCTTTTACCGCCTACCTCGACGACCCGGTCTTCATCATCGATCACGCGGAGGACGTCGAGAAGGAATGGGATGAGGCTCAGGTCGATCCGCGGCCCGGGGAAGAAAGGATCGATCTCTCTCCCGATTCGTTGTGGCGGGAGATCCGGGAGACGGCCGTCCGTTCGGAAGCTCTCGAATCGGGGGGGATAGAGCCGGAGTTCCACTTCTCGTTCCAGTCCGTCCCGCGCTTCGACAACAAGATCCCCTTCTTCCTCGATTACGTCCGCCGCCTTCAGCGGGAACGAGACCGCTGTTATATTTTTCTGACGAGTCCGGCCGTCCGGAAAAAGATCGCCGGACTCCTCGCCCAGAACGATATCGAAAGCCGCGAAGCGGACTCGCCGCTCGAGGCGCCCCGGGGCGGGGAGATCCTCCTCGTCGTCGGCGACCTCGGCCGGGGCTTCGGATTCCCGAGGGAGAAGATCTCGTTCTTCGCCGAGTCCGACATCATTACCGAGGAGAAGGTCGTCGTCAGCCGCCCCTCGGTCCGGCCCTCGCTCACCCAGTTCCAGGACCTCAGGGCCGGCGATTATATCGTCCACGCGGACTACGGGATCGGCCGGTTCGACGGGCTCCTCAGAATGGACGTGGACGGACGGCCGCGGGAGTTCATGGAGCTCCATTACCGCGACGAGGACAAGCTCTTCGTCCCCGTCGAGGACCTGAATTTGGTCCAGAAATACGCTCAGGTCGGAGCGATTCTTCCTCCCCTCGACAAACTGGGCGCCAATACCTGGCAGAAGACCAAGACGCGGACGAAGAAAGCCGTCGAAAAACTGGCCAAGGAGCTGCTGGAACTGTACGCCCGGCGCAAGGCCCTCAAGGGCTTCGGCTTCAGCCCCGAAGGGCAGTGGCAGACCGAGTTCGAGAAGACGTTCGAATTCGAGGAGACCGAAGATCAGCACCGCTCCATCGGGGAGATCAAGGCCGACATGGAAGCGGATTCCCCCATGGACCGGCTGCTCTGCGGCGACGTGGGCTACGGCAAGACCGAGGTCGCCATGCGCGCCGCGTTCAAGGCGGTCATGGACGGGAAGCAGGTCGCGGTCCTCTGCCCGACCACCGTCCTGGCCAGCCAGCACATGAAGACGTTCTCGAGCCGCTTTGTTCTGTTCCCCGTCCGCGTCGCGGAACTCACCCGGCTCCAGTCGAAAGCCGAACAGCAGAAGATCGTCGAGGACGTGAAAAAGGGGCTGGTCGACGTCGTCATCGGCACCCACCGGATCCTCTCCATGGACGTCGAATTCTTCGACCTGGGGCTTCTCGTCGTCGACGAGGAGCAGCGGTTCGGCGTCAAGCACAAGGAGAAGATCAAGCAGATGAAGGCGCACATCGACGTCCTGACCCTGACGGCGACGCCCATCCCCCGGACTCTCAACTTTTCCCTGGCCGGACTGCGCGACATCAGCCTGATCGAGACCCCGCCCAAGGACCGGCTGGCCGTCCACACGGTCGTGACCACGTTCAGCCCGAAGCTGATCGCGACCGCGGTCAAGCAGGAGCTCGCGCGCGGCGGACAGGTCTATTATATCTTCAACAAGATCGAGGAGATGGAGCACATGGCCGGACTCATCGAGAAATGGGTCCCTCAGGCCCGGGTGGTGACCCTTCACGGCCAGATGCGTCCCCTCGAGCTCGAAAAACGGATGATCGATTTCATCGACCGGGCCTATAATGTCATGGTCTCGACGACGATCATCGAGAACGGCATCGACATCCCCCTGGTCAACACGCTCATCGTCCACCGGGCGGACCATTTCGGGTTGGCCCAGCTGTACCAGCTCCGCGGCCGGGTCGGCCGCTCGTCCCGCCAGGCGTTCGCCTACTTTCTCGTTCCCCCCTTCAACGAGCTGACGCCGCTGGCCAAACGCCGTCTTGAGGCGCTCAAAGAATTCAGCGAGCTCGGCTCCGGATTCCGACTGGCCATGAAAGACCTGGAGATCCGCGGCGCCGGCAATGTCTTCGGCGCCGAACAGCACGGAACGATGGAGGCCGTCGGCTTCGAATATTTCGTCCACCTCCTCGAACGGACCATCCGCGAGCTCAAAGGCGAGATCGTCGAGGAGGTCAAGAGCGAAATCAACCTCAAGGTTGACATCCAGATCCCGGAAGACTACCTGCCCCAAATGAATCTCCGGCTCAACCTCTACAAGCGGATCTCGTCGGCGGACGCTTTGGAGGAGATCCAAGCCGTCGAAGACGAGATCCAGGACCGCTTCGGCCCCCCGCCGCGGAGCGTGCGCAACCTCTGCCAGTACGGCCGGATCAAGCTGTTGGCCCAGCGCCTGAAAATCAAGGCAGTTGACCGGATGGATGGACGGGTCATCTTCAAATTCCTGCCTTCAACGGCCGCCCAGCTCGGGCGGATGACGGCGCTCCTCAACCGCTACGCCGGGTCCCTGACCCCCCAGGGCGTGATGAGCCTGGCCCTTCAGGCCAAGCGGGACGAGGATTTCCTCCGTGAAACGATCGCCGTCTTGAAGGAGTTATAGAATTATCGTATAATGAATTGATAATCATAAAGATGAGAGACGATCGGAACGCCCGGAAAGTGCTCGTGGCCGTGATGGCAGGACTTTTTTTTCTCCTTTCCATGGGCTGCCGCAAGGACGGTGGCGGGGCCGGGGCGGATCCATCGCCGTCGGCCGATCCGCAGAAGCGGGGCCGCATCATCCTCGAGGTTGAGGGAACGACCTTCACCAACGCGGATTTCGATAAATACGTCCGTCTCGCCGCCGGCGACTCCAGCGCTTCGCTTTCGGCGGCCGTGCTGAGCCGGCTCTATGACAGCTTCATCGAGGAGCGTCTCTTCATCAAACGCGCCCAGGCCGGAGGCGTCGCCTTGAGCGACGGCGAGAAGGCGAGCTACCTGAAAAAGCTCGAGATCTCCATGGGGACCGAGGACAATAAATCGCTGATGACGGACCAGGCGGTCCTGACCGAAAGACTTCTCGTCGAGAAATACCTCTTCCTTCTGGTCAAGGATCTCCGGGTCGACGACAAAGAGATCGCTGCTTACTACAGCCTGCACAAGGGTGACTATCTGATGCCGGAGAAGGTCCAGGTCAGCCAGATCCTGCTCGCCTCGGCGGGCCGGGCCAGCGAGGTCCGGGACCGGCTGAAGAACGCCTCGGAAGAGGAGTTCCGGGCTATGGCCCGGACGGCCTCGACCGGGCCGGAGGCGTCGAAAGGCGGGGTCATGGGCGTGTTCAGCGCCGGGCAGCTCCCGCCCGAGCTGGAGAAGGTCATCTTCCCCATGAAAGAGGGGGAGATCGGCCGGGTCGTCGAGTCCACCTACGGCTTCCACATTTTCCGTCTGGACAGGAAATTCGAAGCCCGCCTGGTCGGTCCGGCCGACGCCGCGCCGTTCATCCGGACCAAGCTCGCCGATGAGAAAAACCAAGAGGCTATCGCCGCGCACCTCGAAGAACTGAAGGCCTCCATGGACTGGAAGGCGCTCCCCGAAAATCTGCCCTTTACATACCAAAGGATCGAATCATGATCAAAAAAAGAACGAGGCTGTTGTTGGCCGCTCTCGGCATGGCCGCCGCCCTCGGCCTGGCCCAGGAGGTCGTCGAGGAGATCGTGGCCATCGTCAACGACGAGGTGATCACCTTATCCCATTACAAACGCGAATATGACTCACGAGTTCAGACGGCCCGGGCCCAGCTGCAGGGGGCGGAGCTCGACAAATACATGGAGTCGCTCAAGCCCGGATTGATGGACGCCATGATCACCGACATGCTCCTGCTCCAGATGGCCAAGGAGAAGAACTACAATGTCGCCGACCAGGTGAAATCGACGATCGAGAACATCAAGAAGGAGAACAACCTTTCGAGCGACGACGACCTGAAACGGGCCCTTCAGGCCCAAGGGCTGGAATGGGATCCTTGGCTGAAGCAGTTGGAGGAAATGATCATGCAGCGGATCGTGGTCGACACCGAAGTGAACCGCTCGATCGTCCTGGACGACTCCGAGATCGTCGATTTCTACAAGAAGCACAAGGCGGAGTTCGTCGAGCCCGAAGAGTATAAGATCCGGGCGGTTTATCTTAGCGCCGTCGACGCGGACGCGGCCGCGCTTGAGACGAAGAAGAAAGAGATCGAGGACAAGATCAAGGCCGGCGCGAATTTCGAGGAGATCTCCGGGACGTTTTCGGATGAGCCTCTCAAGGAGTCCAAGGGCGATCTCGGGACGATGAAGAAAGGCCAGCTTGATCCGACGCTCCAGCAGGCGCTGGATAAAATGAAAAAGGGCGAGGTCTCGCCCTGGGTGAGGGCCAAAAACGGCTGGTATCTGATGAAGACGGAGGACAAGAAGGACAGCCGTCAGCTGGAGTTCGAAGAGGCCCGAAAAACGATCGAAAACAGGCTCTTCGGCGAGAAACAGGCCCTGAAACTGAACGAGTTCCTCGTCAATCTCAAGAAAAAGAGCTTTATCAAAATCCTCAAGCCCAACCCGCTCGGGGCCGATAAATAATCATTCTCCTTACTTCTTGACCGGTTCTTGTTTCTGGTCCGTTCCCTGGTGGGCGGGCTGGTCTTCCTTGAAATCGATCTTGCGCGAGATCGGCCATTCGGCGAACAGAACGTGCTGCGATCCTCTCGTCTGGATGAAGATCTTGACGAAGAAGGTTTTCCACTGGGGATTGTTCTGAAAATCGGCCAGGCGGTTGCCCTCGACCCCGAAATTGCTCTTTAAGGTGATGGGATCGCTCCATTCGCCGGGAAGGACCGGCTTGTTCCGGATGGCCGCCAGGAATTGATCTCCCCGATTTTCGGCATCGTCCTTGATCTTGAAAATGCCGTTGAAATTGACGTAGGTCAGCGGCTTCGCCGAGATATTCTTGACCCGGAAGGTGACCGTCGGGACCAGGGTCAATTTGGCGTTCGGCCAGACCTTGTATTCTTTGGCCACCCATTTCGTGTCCAGCAACTCGATCTCCATGGCGGCCCTGATCTCCTGCTCGGTCATGTTTTTACACCCGGAGTGGAACGCGAGAAGGGAGGAGAGGAGCGCCAGGCCGAGGGTCACGCTTATCGATCTTCGTCCGTGTTTCATGGAAGGCCTCCTTCTCCTCTCATGATAGTCGATGCCCGGTCCTTTGGCAAGAAGGGCTCGCTCGATACGGGCGAACGTTCTCTGTGTCGCGTCGTATAGACAAGATCTGGAAACGGCCTCGCTCCCGACAGCGGCCGGGGCCCCGGGCTTGCCCGGGGGTCCACTTCCGCCGTACTCGCCCGTGGATATAAGCCACGGGCGAGTGGCGAGCCGAAGGCTCGTCCCTTGACTCGGGTTCTTAACGCCGTTTCCTCCCCGTCCTTCTCGGCGGCGAAGTCTCTGGTCGACGCGACGGCAGGGTTGGCCCCCGGCCCCCTGGGGAACCAGTCCCGTCGGTTCCCCCCGCGGCCAAGCCGAGGGGACCCCCCTCCGCTATGGGGGCCTTGGGGCCAACCCTGCCGCCGCGTCCTCGGATTCTCTGCCAAGAAGACCGAACGGTAACGGCGAGATCTCTTTTTGGTCGCTCAGCCGTTTCTCGATCTTGTCGTTCGGTTCGATCCATGAATAAAGCGTTCGTCCGCTTCTTCGCTCACAGATTGATAATGAAGGCCTGTCCATACGGTAATTAGCCTGCTTTTCCTCCACTGGGGCGAGGGGGTATGCCCCCGGAACCCGTCCGAGAGCGAGAGCGGGCATGGTTCGGAAAAACAGAGTTTTTCCGAGAGCTCGAGAGCGAGGTCCGAGCGGATTTTCCGCGCTGGGGAAAATCCGCTTGGTGACGGGCGGCATCCCCCGAGCCCCCCTATATATTATTGGCGGGGTCAATTTGCTAAAATCAGGACATGGCCAAGCAATGGCTCCGGTTCAATGTCTATCTGGGTATAGTTGCCTTCGCCGGATCGGCGGGACTCCTGGCGGCCGGCGCGCCGTTCATGAAGACCTGGTTCTATTGTTTCGCCTGGTGGTCGTTCCTCCTGGCCCTGGACGGGGTGAATGTCCGGCGGGCGGGCGCGTCCACTCTTTTCGGGGCGGGGTCCGATTTTCTCTTCTCGGCGTTTCTGTCGGTTCCGGTCTGGCTCGTTTTTGAGCTTTTCAATCTCCGGCTGAAGAACTGGTCCTATCAGGGAGTGCCGGCGAGCCTTCCAGAGCGCTGGGCGGGCTATTTCATCGCTTTCGCCACGGTCATCCCCGCCCTGAAGATCATCGCCGCCTTCATCCGAAGCCTTCACAAGAACAAGAAATGGGCTTGCGGCCGCCTCGCGGTGAGGCCAGCCTTCCTTCGTCTCAGCCTCGTTCTCGGCTTCGCTTCCCTGACCGCGACGCTGGTTTGGCCGCGGCTCTTTTTCCCCCTGGTCTGGCTGGGTTTCATCTTTCTCCTCGAGCCGCTCAATTACCGCCGCCGGCGGCCGTCCCTCTTGGGCGACCTCGAAGAAGGCGACGCTAGCCGGCTGGCGGAATGGCTGTCGGCCGGACTGGCCGCCGGACTGATCTGGGAGCTCTTCAATTTCTGGGCCGGTTCTCATTGGGAATACCATATCCCCTACCTGAACTTCGGCCGGATCTTCCAGATGCCCGTCTTCGGCTTCCTCGGCTTCCTCCCCTTCGCCCTGGAAATCTTCGCCATCGACGCGCTCGCCCGCGGCTTTTACGGCCGCCTCAAGGACAGGCCCGCCCTCCGGGCGGCCTTCTGGATCGGCTTGACCGCCTTCGATCTCGCCGGCTTTTATCTCATTGACATCATGACGGTTGTCCACTAAAATCCGGTTTCATTTCGGGTCCATATACCGAATTCGGTATGTGTGCCCGATTTATTGTAAGGAGACGAGCTATGGGATTGGTTAAAAAAGGCAACAAGCTCTGGTTCTTCGAGGACCTCTATAAGGACGTGACTTATGGATTCGAGGTGTCCCGGATCATCGTCCCCGAGACCGATACCGGTTTCCAAAAGCTCATGATTCTGGAGTCGGACCGGTTCGGCCGCGTCCTGGTCCTGGACGGCATCGTCCAGCTGACTGAGGAGGATGAGGGGATCTACCATGAGTGGATCGCCCACTGGCCCCTGTTCGCCCTGCCCAAACCGGCCGAGCACGTGCTCATCATCGGCGGCGGCGACGGCGGCGTCGCTCGGGAGGTCCTCCGCCACAAATACATCAAAAAGGTGACCATGGCCGAGATCGACAAGGTGGTCGTGGATCTCTGCCGCGAGCACATGCCGTCGATCTCCGGAAGCATCTTCGACGATCCTCGTTTCGACCTCATCATCGGCGACGGGGCCGAGGTCATCCGGGCGATGAAGGGAAAATGCGACGCGGTCATGATCGACTCGACCGACCCCATCGGGCCGGCCAAGAGCCTCTTCAACACGAGCTTCTATGAAAGCGTCAAGGACGCGCTGAAGGAGGACGGCATCACCATCCACCAGACGGGGGCGCTCATCCTCCAGCCGTTCGAAGCGCCGGGGAGCTGGCGCCAGATCGAACGGACCTTCGATGACGTGCGGGTCGTCCAGTTCGCCAACGTCAGCTACCACGGCGGGCCGTTCAGCCTGACGGCCGGGTCCAAAGGCAAACGCGTTTTCAAGAACGCCGACCGGAACGCGAAGAAGAACTATAAGAAGGCCGGGATCAAGACGAGCTGGTATTCGCCCGAGATCACGGCCTACCCCTACCCCGAATTCCAGAAGCGGCTCGAGCTCGACAAGTACGGCGAGGAGATCGTCATGGACATCGAGCTGCCCGGGCGAAAACGACCGACGCTGAACCAGGTCGAGAAGTGGAGCCGGGACGCGTGCAAGGCGATCCGGATGCTGGCCTACGGCGAGCCCATCGTCTCGAACCCCGAGCTGGGAGACGGAGACACCCTCGTCCAGTACATCGAAACGAGCGCCATCAACTACCGCCGTTTCGGCGACAAGGCCTGCGCCAACATCTTCACCTGCGCTTCGCTGCCGGTGGCGGAAGCGACGGACTTCTCCCTGGACTATTTCGGCGCCGGCTCGGCCGTCTGCTGGCACCTGCCGCGCGGATCGTTCGCCGAGCTCAAGGACGTCCGGAAGAACACCGCGATCTACAAGGCCGCCCTCAAGAAGACCGAGGCCCACGGCATCGACATCGTATCGCGGAAGCATCGGCCGAAGCTCGTCGAGAGCGGCGCGGTCTTCGCCCCGGACTTCCAACTGCCCATGGAGCGCGGTCTCTCCTCCGCCTTCGAACTGATCATGGACATTTATGGCTGCGACTATTCGCGGATATCGAACTGCGGGACGGTCGCGCGATGGGCTTCGGTCGAATTCCCCAAAGCCAGCGGGCTGGCCGCCCTGGGCCGGCCCGACGCGCCGGATTTCGGCCACGCCAAGAAGAAGACGGCCGGCCCGTCGGTCATCCAGCTCCTGCGGCGGGGATCCAACATCAGCCACTTCTCCATGAACTGGCTGATGATCGTGGTGAACATCGTCAGCCAGGAGGCTTATTCCGTCCGCAAGGTCGTCGAGAACGCCATGCGATATTTCCGCGGCAAAACCGCGGTCTGCTGGATCGTGCCGAGGGGCCTGAAGACGCACAACATCGCCGAGATCGCCGACGCCACGCTGATCTTTTCGGTGGAAGCGAAGTAACGTTCACTCGACGACGACCGAGGCGAAAACGAGCTTGACGCCGTAAGCATCGGCCAGGCCTAGATATTTCCCGAGCGCCTGGAGCGTCTCTTTCCTGGCGTGGCCGATGCCCACGGCCCGGCCGTTCGCCCGGGCCACGCGGAACAATTCCTCGAGCTGCCTCTTGATCGCGGCCTCCTCAAGGTTGTCGTCCAGGAAGGTCCGGCGGGCGGCCGAGGGGACGCCCATGCTCCGGGCGGTCTCGAAAGCGATCGAGTTCGGGCTCGTCCGGCTGTCGATGAAGAAGAGGTTCTTTTCCTTCAGCACGCCGAGGATGACGGGCATCATCCGGTCGTCTTCGGTGACCATCGAACCGGTATGATTATTCACGCCCCGACATCCGGGGACCTCGGCCAGGGAGGCCAAGACGTTCTTCCGGATCTCTTCGGCGGTCATGCTCGTGTAGATCGTGCCCTGGGAGGCCTTTTCCATCTTCTGGTGCAGGGCCTCGAGCGGCAGGTGGAGCATGATCTCCAGTCCGCCCTCGCGCGCCAGGCGCGCGGTTTCCAAGGTCGCCGGAGCGAAGGGAAGAATGGAAACCGTCACCGGCCGCTTGAAGGCGCAGATGATCTGGACAGGCTCGAGGTTATAGCCAAGGTCGTCTATGATGATCGCGGCAAGGCTCGCCCGGACCTCTTTGGCCGGCGGCGGCAAGGCCGCCTCATTTTCCAGCGCGGGGAGGGTTCTCGGAGGCGGGACCTTCTGCGCGGCGATCCGGACTTGAATCCGCTCCGTTTCTTGAACCGGACTTTTGACGAAAATAAAAGCGAGGATCAGAAGGGGCAAGAGGGAGACGAACAGGAGCAGACCGGGAGAAAGCGATCTCCTCATGGATCAGTGGCCGGAGAGGAGGCCGAGGGTCTTTTCGGTATATGCTTTGTCGTCGGTTTTATCCAGGTCGAGCTTCACGTCGGGCGCCACCCCCTTGCTCCAGAGCTTTTCTCCCGAGTTGAAGCAGAAGACGCCCGTGGTCAGGAGCAGGGCGTCGCCGTTGCCCAAAGCGAACAGGTCCTGCTTTCCCGTCAGCCCGGGGGTCGATAGCCCGATGACCTTGACTTTTTTGAGGTCCTTTAAAACGCCGGCCGCCAGTTCCGCCGGGCCCATCGTGGCCTGGTTGACCCAGACGATGACGGGGAGTGATTCGAGCGGGGAGTCTTCGGGGCAGGCCCAATAGTCTTTCAGGCCGCCCTTTCGTTCGAGATAGCCGATCTTGTCCGTCTTGAGGAAAAGATTCAAAAAAGCCCGGGCTTCGCTCATCTCTCCCTCATGACAATCTCTCAGATCGATGATCAACGGAGCTTTTTGCCCTTTGAGCCGGGGGAGGAGGGAGGTTTTAAATTCGGCGACGAGCGAAGGATAGAAATGATGGATCCGAACGATCCCGGCCGTCCCGCTCAGGGGGGTCGCGGTCAGCGTCTTGGGATAGATGTCGGAGCGGATGACCATCATTTCCTTGGTCGAGTTGTCGCGGATCAGCCGGAGCTTGACCGGAACGGCCGCACCGTCCTTGAGATAGAGGTTGATCTCCGTCAGGCTCCAGACGAGCGTCGAGCGCTCGTCGAGCGCGCTCAAGTAATCGCCGATCTTGATCCCGGCCTTTTCGGCCGGAGAATTGGCGACGATCCCGATGACGAGCGGGAAGGCGGCGTAGCGCTTGTAGATGATGGCTCCGATGTCTTTCAACTGGAGCTTCTGGGGATTCGTGTATTTGGCGACGGCCGGCTTGTCGAGATAGCTGGAAAGAATGTCGAGGGCGTTGACGAGGCCTTGGAAGGCCCCCTCCATGGTCTTTTTTGGGTCGGGCTCTTCGAGATAATCGCTCTTGATGTAGCGGATGACGGTCGCCAGGGGACTGAAGTCCCGCCCGGACGATCCCCTCTGCGGGCCGCCGGGCAGGACGCTCTTTTCGAGGCAGAAGAAAAGGACCGCGGCCACGATGGCCGTGACGAGAAGGACCCGGGCTTGGCGCTTTCTCAACATCCTCGATCGTTCATCCAAAGCGGGCGGATTGTATCATCTTCGCGACAGCCATTGCAAGGGATCGAGGGGCTTGGTCTTGAACCGGATCTCGAAGTAGAGGGATCGGATATCCAGCATCGACCCCGTATCGCCCGCCGCCGCGATCGGCTGGTCGGCCTTGACGAAGTCCCCCGTCCGGACCTTGAACTCCGCGCAATGGCCGTAGAGGGAATAGTAGGTCAGCCCGTGGTCGATGATGATGAGGTTGCCGTAGCCTTGGAAATAATCGGCAAAGACAACTTTGCCGCCGTGCACCGCCCGGACGGTCAGGTCGTCCTCAGGGGGGGCGATCTCGATCCCATTGTTCATGGTCACGGTGTTGAACTGGGGATGCCGCTGGAGCCCGAACCGCTGGACGAGCTTGCCCCCGGCCGGCCAGGGGAGCTTGCCCCGTTTCTCGGTGAACGGGATCAGGGGAAAGGGCAGGACGGGCGCCTGCTTTTCGAACTTTTGGAGAAGGTCCTGGAGCTGGCGGGCCTGGACGCTCAGTTCCTCCATGGTCTGTTCGTGGAACTTCCGGTTGGATTGGATTTCGCCGACGAGCGCCCGGTTCTTCCTTTCTTCCGCGTCGAGCGAACTTTTTTTCGCGCCGGTCGTCTTGATCAGGGCCTGGATGTCGCCCTCCTTGGCTTTGAGATTTTCGACGGCGTTCCCGAGCTCGGTCAGGTTTCGGGCGTAATCGGCGATCATCCGCTCCTGGGAGGCGGCCAGGACGGATAGGTTCTTGTTCTCGCCGACGAGCGAGCGGAGGTCGGCGGAGCCGAGGATGAACCGGACGAGATTGAACCGGCCGTATTTGTAGAGGGTGACCAGGATCCGGGCCAGGGCCTCCCTTTCCTTCTCCAGGCTGGCCTGAAGGTCCGGGATGCTTTTCTTGATCGCGGCCAGCTCGAGCCGGTTCTTGTCGAGCTGCATGGCGAAGAGGGCCAGCTCGTTGCGGATCAGGCTTTTCGTGAATCCGATCCGGTCCAGGGCGGAGAGCATCGTCTTCTCTTTCTTCTCCTCATCGGCGATCTTGCTCTTGAGGCTGTCGATCTCCTCTTTGATCCGCACCAGGCGTTTTTGGGACTCGGTCGCCTCCTGCGGCCGGGCGACGACGGGGCCCGGCCGGCCGAAACCGAAGACAAGCCCCGCGGCGGCGATCACCAGAATTCTTGAGGATCTCATTTTCGCGAAACGTAGATCGCGCCGCCGATCAAGCCGAGGATCAGGCCGAAGGCGACTTCGATGATCGAGAAGGACCAGGCGGATGCGGCCGGAATGCCGTAGAACTTGAAGATCTCGATATAAGCCCCTTCCCTGAGCCCGAGTCCGTTGATCGTGATCGGGATGATCTGGATGAGGAGAACGAGCGGGATGAAGATGAAGTAATCGAGGAGGGGGATGGCCAGATGGAGGGCCCGGCCGATAAGGAAGTAGAAGAGGATGACGTTCATCTGGAGAAGGACGGCCCAGGCCGTGGCCAGGCTGAATTCCTTCCGCTTGTTCTTGTACAGGATGATCGTCGTCCGGAAGTCGATGACCTTTTGTTTGAACGGCTTCAGAAAGCCGCGTTCGGGAATTTTCCGGAGCCATCGGCCGAAGAGGGGCAGGAAGAAAAAAACCACGCCGGCGAGCCCGATCAGACCCAAGACAAGCGCCGCCCAGATCACCGGAACCTCCCGGGCCATGTCGAGGCGAAAAAGGGCCGCGACCAGGGCGAACAGAAACAGGACGATGATGCCCGTGGCCCGATCGACGAGGACGACGGCCGAGGATTTGACGAGGGACTTGGAGTATTTCGAGCCGTCCCAGATGCGGACGACGTCGCCTCCGAAGCGCGTCGGCAGAAAATTGTTGAAAAACATCCCGACGAGGTAGGACTTGACTAGGAAGAGGAGGGGGACGTCGTCGCCTTGGGCCCGGGCCAGGATCCGCCAACGATGGGCGCTGATCAGAAGGCCGGGCCCCTGGAGTGAAAAGGCCAGGGCCAGCCACCCCCAGGAAACTCCCCGGAGCTTGAGGCCGATGTCCTTGAGCGAAGTCCTGGTCAGGAGAAAAAAGAAGGCGAGAACGGCGGCGCTGAAGAGAAGCTTGAGAAGGAAGAGGACGCTCTTTCGTTTGGCCACTGGAATTTTTTTACCACAATCCCAGGTCCCTGTCTAAGGATAAAAAAACCGGCCCCCGCGCCCATGATGAGCGCGAGGACCGGATTCGCTTTCAGGTCAGGACGCTTATTTGACGGCGAAGGTGACGCCAAGCGCGGCGCCGACGGTCGACCAATTTCCGATGAGAGAATTCATGATCCTGAGGCTGATGGCCATTTTGGGCGAGAAATAATAGCGCCCACCGATAATGATCCCCAGGTCGAGGCCCGAGCCACCGGGACTCCAATAATCGGAACTCCAACCGCTATTAAAGGAGAAGGAATTGATTCCAAAACCCAGTCCGGCTCCTCCGTAGAGATCAATCTTGTCGAGCTTGAGATTCGTGAGATGGTATAGCGCTTCCGCGGAAACAATAATGATCCTATATTTTCCGTAAGGGTCGACATTCCAACCCCAGGTCGTTACCGTTCCGCCGATGCCGATGTTCTCGGTCAGGCCGTATTCGACGCTCGCCCCAAGGGGGATGCTCAAGCTGTTGAGGCCGATCTGGGGAGTGATGTAAAGCCCGCCCTTTTTGAACCACCCAGTGGTTTGAGCGAGGGAGAGCGAAGACACGAATAACACGGCGAACACAATCGCTGAGATTCTTTTCAAAGTCATGGGATCTCCATCCTTTCTTTTTGATTTATCGGACACCCGATTATCTTTATTCTATAGATTTACTCGACAATTGTCAAGTCCGTAAACCGGCCCGGAACGAGGCTGCTTGACCCACCCGACTCGCGTTTTGGCTCCAGCCTCGGGAAGCCTTGTGTTATTCTGGGAAGTTTGCTATAATAATTCTATCTGAAATGTCCTTTATCGGACGAAAATTATAAAGGAGAATTTGTCATGAAAAAGTTTTTTGCCTGCCTCGTGCTGGTCCTGGCCGTCACGCTCTCTTTGAGCGCGGACGTCTACGTCAAGACCAAAACTCATTCGGATGCGATGTCCATCATGGGCCAGAACACGCCGGCCCAGGACGGAATCACCGAACAATGGATCGCCGACGATAAGTTCGCCTCCCTCGGGGGCGACCAAGCGTTCATCATCGACCTGAAGAAGAACCTCGGCTATATCATCAACACCAAAGCCAAGACCTACGTCGAGACGGCCCTGCCCCTCGATATGTCCAAGCTCCTTCCTCCCGAAGCGGCGGCCTTCGCCGGCATGATGAAGATGAGCGCGACCGTCGCCCCGACGACCGAGACCAAGAAGGTCGGCTCGTGGACCTGCACCGGTTATGACGTCAATTTGAGCATGACCATGTTCGCCTTGAAGATGAAGGTCTGGGCGGCGACCGACGTGCCCTTCGACGCCAACGCCTTCAACGCCAAGATCTGGGGGAACCTGGTCAAAGGCCAGATGATGATGGACGAGGCCTCGGTCAAGGAAATGGCCAAGATCAAGGGCTTCCAGATCGCCACCGAAACGTCCGGCGATATCATGGGCGCCAAGATGCGCTCGACGACCGAGGTCATCGAGATCACGAAGAAGGACGCGCCTGCCGGCGTCTATAGCGTGCCCGCCGGCTTTACCAAAACGGCGACGCTGAGCATGGACGCGATCCAGAAGAGATAAGAATTCGTTTAGGAGTCAAAGAGACCTGAAATGCCAGGGGCGGGAACCGGATTCGGAAGAATTCGGTTCCCGCCCCCTTTTTTTTGCCCGGAATTTTTCGTTTCAAAAAAATTTCCTCCTCTCAAAGGGATTATAAGAAATGCGTGGCTGAATGCTCCTTGATTTTTCTTATTCGCATTTCAGGACTTCGATGTCCATTCATTGACAAGCCGGAAGCTTTTCCCATGAAATCATGAACACGGATTAAAGGAGGTCTAATGAAACCCTTGCTTAGAATAAGCCCAAGAATCAATGGCCCGATCCTGCTCGCCCTCATCTTCGCGATATCGGGCGGTCTGTTCGCGTTGGAACCGCCGACAAGGCAGCAGTTGGCCCGATACCGTCTCGACGGCACGCTGGCGCAGCGCATCGCGTTCGCCAAAGCCCTGGGCAACGACCAAGTGGAACCGGGGCTCCTCGAAGAGTTTCAGATCAGGGCCGAACGCCTTCGCCTCAAGTCGCTCGGCCTGTCCGACGCCGAGATCGACCGCATCCTGCCGGCGTTTCCGTCGGGGATCAGGCCGGGACTGCGCAACAAGGGAAACAACAAAGTGTTCGTCCTGCTCATAGATTTCTCGGATTATCCATCGAGCCAGACCAAGGATTCGATCAACGGCAAGGTCTTTGGAGACGGGGGCTCCGGCTACCCCTACGAAAGTATGCGCAACTTTTACCGCCGCTCGTCCTACAACCAGCTCGAGATCCTGGGATCGACGCTGGGGTGGTACAGACCGAGCGCCACGCGGGCCAGCGTCGCCCAGACAACCGCAGGCCGCGAAAATCTGATCAAGGAAGCGCTGAATTACTTTGATGGTCAGGGCCACGACTTTTCCCAATATGACAACGACAACAATGGGGTGATCGACTATTTCCTTGTTGTTTGGACGGGCCCGGATAACGGCTGGTCCAATTTCTGGTGGGGTTATTACACCGGCTGGAGCTCATCGTACACCCTCGACGGCAAGCAGTTCAGCGGAGCGAGGTATTCCTGGCAGTGGGAAGCGAATCCCTATCCCGGAACATTCAGCCCGAAGACGATGATTCATGAGACGGGCCATGCGATCGGCCTTCCGGATTTATATGACTACGACGACGCGGTCGGACCCAGAGGCGGGGTCGGCGGCCTCGACATCATGGCCACCAGCGGCGACCATAACGGCTTCAGCAAGATGCTCCTCGATTGGCTCACGCCGCAAGTCTGCAGCTCCGGAAGCCGGACCTACGTTCTCCGCCCGACGGGGAGCCATCAGGACGCGGTCATCTTCTGGCCTAACTACAGCCTGGCCAGTCCCTTCAAGGAATTCTTCATTGTCCAGAACAGATACCGCGTCAATAACGACACGGGACTCCCGGCCGACGGGCTTCTTATCTGGCACGTCGACGCCACGTTGAACGCCTCGAATAACTTTCTCTACGATAATTCCTATTCCGCCCACAAGCTTGTCCGGTTAATGGAGGCGGATGGCCTCGAACAAATCGAGAAGAACCTGGCCGCCAACGCCGGCGATTATTACGTCCCGGGAAAGACGTTCAACAAGAACACCGTCCCTAACAGCAACGCCTATGACGGCTCCCTGACGAACGCTTACCTCGACACCATCATGAGCGCGGGCGTCGATATGTCCTGCAACATCTCTTTCGGCGGAAAAACCCTCCAAATCGCCGTCAACAACGCCTCCCTCGGGACGACATCTCCTGTCCCCGGAGCCTATACGCACAGCACCGGAGCCGATGCCGAGGTTCGAGCCGTGCCGGCTCAATACTGCGCCTTAACGGGCTGGTCGGGGGACGCCAGCGGCAAGGGGAATCCCGTCATCATTCATATGGACCGCGACAAGAGCGTGACGGCGAACTTCAAGCTGGTCAGCCCGCCGTCCAATCTGACCGCCGTCCGGCTGACGAACCGTTCGGTGACCCAGTCCGAGTCCCTGATCGACTTGAGCTGGGAGGCCAACGCGGCGAATGCCGGGCTGACGATCGCGGCGTATCGCGTTTATCAAATGGTGGGAAACAGCTGGGTCCAGCTCGGCGAACTCCCTGGCGACACGCGGGCTTGCCGCTACCGGATGGCGCCCAAGACGGAACAGACGTATGGCGTCACGTCGGTCGATGAGGGCGGCGTGGAAAGCGTCAAAGCCACGGTCGTGAAGTAGGTAAGGAACAGGCCATGAGAAAAATAATCGTGTTCCTCGCTGTGTCGATCATCGCGGCCGTGGGGCTGCGCGCTCAGGAAACGAAAATGTTGAAGGTCAAGGTTCAAGCGGCCAATGTCCGGGCCGAGCCGGACATGACCAGCGCCATCGTCAAGCAGGTGAATCTCGGCACGATGCTCGAATCGCGCCAGAAAATCGGGGATTGGTTTGAGATCATGGTCACCGATGAGAGCGGGGCGACGATCTCCGGATACATCAACAGCAGCGTCGTCGATGTCGTCAACGCCGTCGCGGCCAAACCGGCGGCGGGCGTCCCACAGGCCGCCGTCGTCAGCCCCGTCGCGGCCAAACCGGCGCCTCAGCCAAGTCCGCCCCCCGCGGCCGGGATCCAGCGTCCTCGGCCCTCGATGATGATCTTGGGCCGATACGGGTCGTTCGCGCCGAGCGATGCGATCTTCAAAACGATCTATGGGAGCGGTTCCGTTTTGGGCGGAGAAATCCGGTTTCGAGTGGCGGGCGGGTTCTATCTGTCTTTGGAGGGCGGCTATTTCAATAAAAAGGGCCTCTTGACCGTGACTCAAGATGAGACGACGATGACGGTCTATCCCATAGACGCGATGCTCATCTTTCATGCCCTGTCCGGGTCCATCATGCCGTACGTCGGAGCCGGAGGGGCCGGGTGCAAGTACCAGGAAAAGAACGTCATCGGCACGGTCGATGGATGGGGTTACGGATTCGCGGTCTGCGGAGGCCTTTCGGCCCGTTTGAGTTTCCTCGGAATCGATGCGCGGGTGAAGTACACCTCGATCAAAATCAAGCCGCTCGAAGACGAGGCCGGCCTGGGAGGCCTGACCCTCAGCCTCGCGGCCGGATTCATATTCTGACGCTTCTTTAGGGGCAGCGTTTGATCTGCCCCTTTTTTCACTCATATTCCGCCCAGTGCTTGATGGGCAGGTCATCGGCTTTTTTGAGGGCCAGCGACTGGACGAAGAGCTCCGCCACTTGGAGATTCGTCAGGAGCGGCACGGAGTAATCCACGGCCATCCGCCGGAGCTCGTAACCGCTCCGGGAGGCGGCCTTGCGCTCCGGGTCGGGCGTGGAGATAACGAAGTCGATCTTCCTCTCGGCGATGTGGTCCCGGATGTTCGGAGAGCGGTGTTCGTGGATCTTGTGGAGCCGCGTGTTCAGAACGCCGTTGGCTTTGAGGAAGGCGGACGTGCCGTCGGTCGCGTAGAGCGCCAGTCCCAGCCCGGCGAGCGTTCGGGCGGCGGCGAGAAACCTGTGTTTTTGAATCCGGCCGCCGATGCTGAGGAGAATAGAGCGCCGGGGAAGGGAGTAGCCGGCCGAGAGCAGCGATTTGAGGAAAGCCTCGTGGACGTCTTCGCCGAGGCAGGCGACCTCGCCCGTCGAGGCCATCTCCACGCCGAGCGTCGGGTCCGCGCCCTTCAGCCGCGAGAAAGAGAACTGGGGCGCCTTCACCCCGACGTAATTGAGGTCGAGCGTGGATTTCCTGTTTTTCACAGGCCGGCCGAGCATGGCCTCCACGGCCAGCCCGATGAAGTCGACCCGGGACACCTTGGAGACGAAGGGGAAGGACCGCGAGGCCCGCAAGTTGCACTCGATGACCTTGATCTCGTTGTCCTTGGCGATGAACTGGATGTTGAAGGGTCCGCTGATCTTCAAGGCCGCGGCGATCTTCCGGCCGGTCTCCTGGATCTTGCGCATGGTCTCGATGTAGGTCTTTTGCGGCGGAATGACCATGGTCGCGTCGCCGGAATGGACGCCGGCGTTCTCGACGTGCTCGACGATGGCCGAGGCGATGATCTCGCCGCCGGCGGCGACGGCGTCCATCTCGATCTCCTTCGCGTTGAGGATGAACTTGCTGATGACGACGGGGTATTCGGGCGAGACGCGGGACGCTTTCTTCAGGACCTTGTCCAAATCCTTTCGGTCGAAGCCGACGCTCATCGCCGCGCCGCTCAGAACGTAGGAGGGCCGGACGAGGACCGGATAGCCGACGATCCCCGCGAAAGCCTCCGCTTCCGCGACGCTCCGCAGCTCCCGCCACTCGGGCTGGTCGATGCCGAGCCGGTCGAGCAGGCGGGAAAATTTGAAGCGGTTCTCGGCCATGTCGATGGATTTGGGCGAAGTCCCCAGGATCCGCAGGCCCGCCTTGAAGCACTTCAGGGCGAGGTTGTTGGGGATCTGGCCGCCCATGGACAGGATGAGGCCGCGCGGATTCTCGCGTTTGTAAATATCGAGCACGCGCTCGAAGCTCAGCTCCTCGAAATAGAGCCGGTCGCAGATGTCATAGTCGGTGGACACGGTTTCCGGGTTGTAATTGACCATGATCGTCTTGTAGCCCAGCCTTTTCAGGGCGAGGACGGCCGAAACGCAGCACCAGTCGAATTCGACGGACGAGCCGATGCTGTAGGATCCCGAACCGAGGACCATGACCTTGTTCCCGCCCGGCCCGAAGCGGACGTCGTCCTCGCGGCCGTGGTAGGTGAGATAGAGATAGTTGGTCCTGGCCGGGTATTCGGCGGCCAGGGTATCGATCTGTTTGACCGCGGGCGTGATCCGGAGCCGGGTCCTCTTGGCTCGGACTTCGAGCTCGTCCCCCCCGCAGAAGATGGCGATCTGCTTGTCCGAAAATCCCTTCCGCTTGGCCTCGGCCAGGTGCGCGGCGGGCAGCGTCGCCAGGGTGTGCTCGCGGAGCTTCTTCTCCACGGTGACGATGTTCCGGATCTTCGACAGGAACCAGCGGTCGATCTTCGTCGATTGATGGATCTTGTCGATGGACCAGCCTTTCTTGAGCGCCTCGGCGATCCCGAAGAGGCGCTCGTCGGTCGGCTGGCGGAGCTCTTTCTCCAGATCCTTGAAGGAATAGCTTTCGTTGCCGACGACGCCGTACATGCCGATCTGAAGCATCCGCGTCGCCTTCTGGATGGCCTCCTCGAAATTGCGGCCGATGGCCATCACCTCCCCGACCGATTTCATCTCCGAGCCGATCTTCTTCGAGACGCGCCGGAACTTCTTCAGGTCCCAGCGGGGGATTTTGACCACGAGGTAGTCCAGGGCCGGCTCGAAGCAGGCCGTCGTCTTTTTGGTGATGGAATTGAGAAGTTCGGGGAGAGGATAGCCCAGGACGAGCTTGGCCGCGATGAAGGCCAGCGGGTAGCCCGTGGCCTTGCTGGCCAGGGCGGAGCTCCGCGACAGGCGGGCGTTGACCTCGATGATCCGGTAGTCGCCGTCCTTCGGGTTGAGGGCGAACTGGATGTTGCATTCGCCGACGATGCCGAGGTGCCGGACGGCCTTGATCGAGATCTCGCGGAGTCGGTGGTATTCGGCGTTGGTCAGGGTCTGGGAAGGGGCGATGACGATGCTTTCGCCCGTATGGATGCCCATCGGATCGAAGTTCTCCATGTTGCAGACCGTGATGCAGTTGTCGTCTCTGTCGCGGACGACCTCGTACTCGACTTCTTTCCAGCCCTCGAGGTATTCCTCGATCAGGACCTGCGGCGCGTGGGCGAAAGCCCTTCTCAGCTGCTCCCGCAGCTCGTCCTCGTTCTGGGACAGGCCGCTGCCCTTCCCTCCGAGGGCGTAGGCGACGCGGGCCATGACCGGATAGCCGATCGCCCGGGCAATGCTCAGTCCGTCCTCGATGGTCGTCGCGGCAACGCCCTTGGGCGATTTGAGCCCGGCCTCGGCCAGCCGGGCGTTGAACAGCTCCCTGTCCTCCGTGTTTTCGATGGCCTCGACCGGCGTCCCGAGCACGGCCACGCGGCGCTTCGCCAGCACCCCGGTCTTCCAGAGCTCGACGCCGCAGTTGAGCGCGGTCTGGCCGCCGAAGGAGAGGAGGATGCCGTCCGGCTTCTCCCGGGCGATCACCCGCTCGACGAAAGGAGGCGTCACCGGCAGGAAGTAGACCTTATCGGCGAGGAATTCCGACGTCTGAATCGTGGCGATGTTGGGATTGACCAGGACCACCTCGATCCCGTCCTCCTTGAGGGCTTTGATGGCCTGGCTGCCCGAATAATCGAATTCTCCGGCTTCCCCGATCTTGAGAGCGCCGCTGCCCAGGATGAGGATTTTCTTGGGGATCCTCATCTCAACATTCCCAGGAATTGATCGAAGAGAAACTCCGTGTCGGTCGGGCCGGGGGCCGCTTCCGGATGGAACTGGACGCTCATGAACGGTTTTGCGGCGTGCCGGACGCCCTCATTGGTCCCGTCGTTGGCGTTGGTGAACCAGGGCCGCCAGGATCGGGGCAGGCTCCGGACGTCCACGGCGAAGCCGTGGTTTTGGCTCGTGATATAACAGCGTTTGGTGCCTTCTTCCCGGCAAGGCTGGTTCTGGCCGCGATGGCCGAATTTGAGCTTGTACGTGTTCCCGCCGGCGGCCAGGGCCAGGATCTGGTTGCCGAGGCAGATGCCGAGCGTCGGGACGTTCTCCCGCATGAGCCGTTTGACCGTGGCGATCGTCGCGGCGCACTGCTTCGGATCGCCGGGTCCGTTCGATATGACGATCCCGGCGGGGGCGTGGTCCATGATCTTGGCGAATTCGGTCTCGGCCGGGACGCGGACGACCCGGACGTTCCGCTTGAGAAGGCTCTGGAGGATGTTCAGCTTGGCCCCGCAGTCGATGAGGGCGACGGTCGTCTTGCATTCTTTATTGTAGACCTTGATCTTTTTGACCGTGACCTCGGCGACCAGATGGCGCTTGTTCGGGTCGGGGATGAGGCGCGCCTCACGCCGGAGCGAGGGAATGTCGGCCCTCGAATAGCAGGTCTCCAGGATCCCCAGCATGACGCCGTGAAGGCGCAGCTTTTTAGTCAGGGCCCGCGTGTCGATGCCGGCGATGACGGGGACGCCGTTCTCCTTGAGCCATTCGTGGAGCGTCTTCTCCGAGGTCGCGTGGGAGGGAACTTCGCACAGCTCGCTGACGATGTATCCCCAGATCTTCGGCTTGTCGGACTCGAAGCTTTTGGAGCTGACGCCGTAATTGCCGATGAGGGGATAGGTCTGGCAGAGGATTTGGCCGTGATAGGACGGATCGGTGATGGATTCGGGGTAGCCGACCATCCCCGTGTTGAAAACGACCTCCCCCGAGACCTTGGCGTAGGCGCCGAACCCTTCGCCCGGCCAGACGCTGCCGTCTTCGAGGACCAGGATCGCTTTCAAGCGGGGGCGAACTCCTTTCGAGTCCGGCTCATTATATAATTTCGGTGACAGATAACTCAATCCCCAAATTCAATCACGCGATAAAAGACGGGCGAAATTAGTGATTGAGTTATCTGTCACCGAAATTTGTGCTATCATCGAATCCCATGGACAAGATCAGCCGGATCAATCCGCTCCTGGAGATCCTCCGCTCGACACCGCGGCGGGTCAACAAGATCCTCCTTCAAAAGGAAGGCGGCCGGCGGCCGGTCGGCGAGATCGTCGCCCTGGCCAAGGCCGGCCATGTGCCCTATCTGTTCGTGCCTAAACAGGCTCTGGACAAGCTCTCGGCTTATCATCAGGGCGTCGTAGCGACGCTCGCCCCCAAGGAGTTCTCCTCACTCGAAGCCATCCTGGAAGAGGCAAAGAATCCCTTTCTCGTTCTGCTCGACGAGGTCGAAGATCCTCAAAACCTGGGCGCCATCCTGCGCAGCTCCGAGGGGGCGGGGGTGGACGGTGTCATCCTGCCCGAACGGCGGAGCGCCGGGTTGACCGAGAGTGTCTCTGAAGTTTCGGCCGGGGCCCTCGAACACCTCAAGGTCGCCCGCGTCCCCA
>JAPKZI010000195.1 GCA_026393865.1 Candidatus Aminicenantota bacterium | reverse complement strand
GTCTAGAGCCAGGAATTCCTTTTTGCTTTTATACCCAAACATCCCAATGATGGCGGGATTGGCTTCAATGAATTTGCCTTCAGGTCCAACGGTATTCCTGTAAATTCCTAAGTTGATGTTTTCCGCCAAACCCCTGTATTTTTCCTCGCTTTTTCTCAAGGCTTCTTCCGTCCGCTTGCGCTCGGTAACATCCTCAAAGACCGCCACAATTTCGCCGGACGGGAGTTTATAGACATAATTTTCGTACCAGCCGCTCAATTTTTCATCCTGATACAATTTCACTGGATGAGAGGCCGGTTCGCCGGTCTGCCAAACCTGCCGTAACACCTCGATCAAACCGAATTGTTCGACGCCGGGGCGACCTTCAAAAATGCTCTTGCCAATCAGCCGTTCCCGCTGGTCGTGGTCAATTTTTTCCGCGGCCCGGTTAAAATCCTTGAAAATAAAGTCTTGGCCGTTACCTATGACTGTATACACCGCTACACCGCTTTTTATATTTTCGAACAATTCCCTGTAGCGAGCCTCGCTCTCCCGCAGCGCTTTCTCTGCCCGCTTGGGCAGGCCGGAATACGGGCTTGCGGATTTGCCGCTCGTGCGTTTCTTTTTCATGGCGATCTCCCTTTTGTCCAGCCCCGCCGGTGACGCGGCCGCCATCCGATGTCATCCGGCCCGCCGCCATTCCTGTATCATCAGCGACTCGCATAGACGACGCGGTTTCGCCCGTCGGCCTTGGCCTGATAAAGCGCGGCGTCCGCGGCGGCGATCAGGGCATCCACGTTGCTCTGGCCCGTTCCCGCCGCCACTCCGATGCTGATCGTCAAAGATACCATCCCCGCTTTCGTCGTGATCTCGGCAGCGGCGACCCCGGCACGCAACCTTTCATAAAGGCTCTCTCCGCTATGTCCCACGGACCCCGGGGCGATCACGAGAAACTCCTCTCCGCCGTACCGGCCGAGGCTGTCATAATCCCGCAGCCGGCCTTGAATGCAGCGGGTGAAAATGACCAGCGCTTCGTCTCCGGCCTTATGTCCGTTGGCGTCGTTGATGATCTTGAAATGGTCGATGTCGCACATTCCGATGCTAAGACTCGCATTTTCCCGTTTCGCCCGCGAAATCTCCTGGGCGAGCCTGTCCAGGATAGCCCGGCGGTTGAAGATGCCGGTCAGGAAATCGTGGGTCGCCTGATGCGACAGGGCATCCTGCGCTTCCAGCAGATGGGACTGCATCTCCAGCATGCGTTGACCCACCCCTATCCTGGCCCGCAGTTCCTCGTTGTTAAAAGGTTTGGCGACATAGTCATTGGCGCCCGCATCCAGGCCCTGAACGATGTCGCCTTTCTCGTCCCGGGCGGTCAGGAGAATGACATAGGGAGGATTGCGCGAGCCGCTCGCCCTCAGGCGGCGACAGACTTCCAGCCCGTCCATGCCCGGCATGCTCCAATCGAGAAGAGCGAGCCGGGGCGCGTCGGGCCGCTGAAGGGCGTCCCAGGCCGCTCCACCGTTTTCCGTAACGACGGGATCGAAGCCCCATTTTTTCAGGATCGCGGTCAGGATGCTGCGCGAGGTGAGGTCGTCTTCGGCGATCAGGATGTTCATGGCTTCCCCTCCCGCATCTTCGTTCTCAGCAGATTGAACTGCCGCTCCAGCTCGGGCATGAGGGCGGCGATCTCTTCCGGTCGGCCGGTCTTGCCTGCCTTCTCCATCTCGCCGGCCGCGGCGCTGAGGGCCATGCCCCCCACGTTGGCCGCCGAGCCCTTGATGGTGTGGGCCTGGTTTCCGGCCGATCCCGCGTCAAGCTGGTCGATGTGTTTCTTGAGCGCTTGAAGCTGCTTGGGCATATCTTCCAAGAAGACCGCGATGATTTCCCGGAGCAGGTCCTCATCCCCCATGAGCCGGGCGGAGAGCGCCTGCCGGTCGAAAACGGGCGGGCTAGCGGACGGATCGGTTTCTCCGCCGGGCGCGGGGGCCTTAAGCTGTTGTTCTTGAGCTTTATCCATCCATTTCTCGAGCGCCTCCGCCAGGGCCTGCGGCGCGATCGGCTTGGTGATATAATCGTCCATGCCCGCCTGGAGGCAGAGCTCGCGATCGCCTTTCATCGCATGGGCGGTCATGGCGATGATGGGGATTCCGGGATTGGGGACTCCGGTCTTCCCGGAGCGGATGGCCCGGGTTGCCTCGAAACCGTCCATCTCCGGCATCTGCACATCCATCAGTACGATGTCATAGCGAATCGTCTCCAGGGCTTGGATGGCTTTCCGGCCGTTGGGCACGACGTCGGCGCCGAAGCCCAGTTTTTCCAGAATGCTCTGAGCCACCTGCTGATTGGTGGGATTATCTTCGGCCAGCAGGATACGGACATTGCGCCGACGGGCCTCATGGAGCGTATGGCGCGTGACGAGGGCGGTATCCGGAGTCTTGTCCGGCTCAGCGCCGCCTCCGAGAACCATGGCTAAGCAATCGTACAATTGGGATTGCTTGACCGGCTTGGTCAGGTAAGCGGAGAAACCGATGTCCTTGAGCCGCTTGGCGTCGCCGCGCTTGCCGAGGGAGCTCATCATCACCAGGTGCGTGTCGCCGAACGCGGGGTCGGCCTTGATGGCTCTGCCCAGGGATTCTCCGTCCATTTCAGGCATCTGCATGTCCGTGATCGCGATGCGGAACGGGTCGCCTTCGGCGCGGGCCGCGCGCAGCATATCGACCGCACCGGCGGCGCTTTCGGTCTCGGCGTGACGCACGCCCCACGACTCCAGCTGCTCGGCGAGGACCTGGCGATTCGTAGCGTTGTCATCCACGACGAGGATCCGCACGCCGCGGAGGTCGACCGGGGGAGGGCCGTCCAGTCGCTTACGGCGGGGCTGCTTGCCGAAGACGGCCGTGAACCAGAAAGTCGATCCCCGGCCCTCAACGCTGTCGATGCCGATTTCGCCGCCCATCCGCTCGGCAAGGCGCTTGGAGATGGCCAACCCCAGCCCCGTGCCTCCGAACCGGCGCGTCGTCGAAGCGTCCACCTGCTGGAAGGCGGTGAACAGGAGCCCGATCCTATCCTGGGGAATGCCGATGCCCGTGTCCTTCACCTCGAAGCGGATCTTGATTTGGCCGTCGGTTTCGGATTCCATCCTGACATGGATCGCGACTTCGCCCCGGGAGGTGAACTTGATGGCATTGTTTCCCAGGTTGATCAGGATCTGGCGCAGCCGCCCGGGATCGCCCCGGACGAAAGTCTGCACTTCGGGAGCGATGCGGCAAATGAACTCCAGATGTTTTTCATGAGCGCGGAAGGCCAGCAGTTCCGCCACGTCCTCCAGTGTCGCCCGAATGTCGAAGTCCAGCTCCTCCAGTTCCAGCTTTTCCGCCTCGATTTTTGAGAAATCGAGGATGTCATTGATGACGCTCAGCAGGGCTTCGCCGCTCGAGCGCGCCGTCTCGGCGTAACGACGCTGTTCCTCGGACAGATCGGTTGCCAGCAGCAGCCCGGTCATGCCGATGACGCCGTTCATGGGTGTCCGGATTTCATGGCTCATGTTGGCCAGGAACTGGCTCTTAGCGACATTGGCCGCCTGGGCTTCGAAGGTCATCTGGTCCGCCCGCTTGATGGAA
This sequence comes from Candidatus Aminicenantota bacterium, assembly GCA_026393865.1. Lineage (GTDB taxonomy): Bacteria > Acidobacteriota > Aminicenantia > Aminicenantales > UBA4085 > JAPKZI01. Next base: position 2,919 of record JAPKZI010000195.1, on the reverse strand, counting down.
GCTTCGAGTTGGACGTTGGTCTGCTCCAGTTTCTCCATCGCCCTCTTCAGGTTCTCCTCTGCCTGCTTACGCTCGGTGATGTCACGGGCAATTCCCAGCACGATCCTGTGATCTTTCACCTTAATCGGATATGTTCGAATTTCGACCATCACCTGACTGCCGTCTTTCCGATTCAAGACAAATTCATCCGGCCCCGTGGATTTCCCCAGGGTATTTTTTATCAACAGGGCCGCGGCTTTGGGAATTTGGCGGGGGGATACTAGTTTCAACGCTAAAAAATTTTTCCCTATCAACTCCTCTTTTTTATATCCAAGTATTTTTTCCGCCTCCTTATTGCCGTCAATAAGCTTCCCTTTAAGGTTGCTCAGATAATAAGCATCCGGGGCGTAATCGAATATCAGTTTCCACCGCTCCTCGCTCTCGCGCAGTTTTTCCTCTGCCCGCTTGCGTCCGGTGACGTCAACGAAAAAGCCCACGTTGCACTCACGGCCGTCTAAGACAATCAAAGAAGCGCTGATGTCAACATGAAATAAGGTGCCGTCTTTGCGAAGGCACGGAAGATCTCGCGCCAACGTCTTATCACCTCGCGCTTGAGCCTCGAACTCGGACAGCACATGGTCTAATGACTCTTTTGGGTGAATGTCAGCCACGCCTAACCGCATGAACTCTTCTTTAGTGTATCCAAACATCCTGCATAGGGCCGGGTTGGCATGGCTGAATTGCTTTGTCTTCAAGTCAGCCACGAGTATTCCCTCTCCAGCTCCGGCGAACAACGCCTCGTATCTGCCTTCTGATTCCCGGAGCGCTTCCGTCGCCTGATTTCGGTCCCGGTAGAAACGGGCGCTCTGCCGCCGCCAGAAATAGCCAACCGCCGCTCCCATGCCGAGGAGAAGGATGGCGACCAAAACGACGATCTCCCTCAATCGCGTCTTTAGCGGCCCGAACACTTCCGAGCTATCCATTTTGGCGACCAGGAACCACGGCGAGTCCGGGATTGGGCGCAGGTCGGCGATGACCGGCACTCCGCGGTAGTCCACCCCTTCCATGATCCCTTCCTGCCCCAGTACGGCTTTGACGGCGGACACATCTTTATTCCTGAGCGGAATGCGCAAATGAAGGGCGGCATTTTTTTGGAACTTGAGCTCGTTCAGATACAGCGCGTCGTTCTCTTCCCGGCGGATAAGCAGTGTCTCGGCTGTCCGGTTGGGGGTCGGCCAGCGGCTGATGAAGGGGTAGAGATATGTTTCCGGATCAACGCGCAGGGCGAGGATTCCGATGACCCGGGCATCCCGGGCTTCATCGAGGATGGGGACCAGGACCTTCAGATAAATCCGCTGGTTCTGCTCATTCCAGTAGAAATCCTCAAAGACGACCTTCCCCGACCGCAGGCCTTCGGAGGAGCTTGAGGAAACGAAGGACGTGCTTCGTTCCGGTCCATCGGGGATGATCATCTTCTTAGAGTAAAGAGGGTCCAGCAGCATGACCCGGTCATACTGAGCGGCCGCCTGGATATGGCCCAGCCACGTCCGGAGTTGCTTTTGGGTTTCCTGATTCTCTGGCTGTTCGAAATGCCGCCGCACCAGGGCGGAAAACTCGACGTTCTTGTAGAAAACGGCGGCGTCCCCCAAACGCTCCTTTCGCCACTGCGTAAGCTCGCCCACTTTCAGTTCAGCGATGGCCGAAAGCTGGCGCTCCACCTCCAGGCGATAGTGCTGTTTGTAATTGCGGTAATATAAGATGCCGGCGGCGATGATCCCTGAAGCCAGAGCGATGAAAACCAGGATGAGAACGACTAAAGGAAACCGTTCTTTTCGGCTGCTCATGAAAGAGGCCTGCGTCATGAAAGGACCTCCTTGAATTCCTTTGATGAGGATATTCGTTCCATGCCAGTGAGCAATAGCCTAACGTGTCGAGCCGTTTGACGGAATGGGGAAAATCCGGGAGGATCCGATTCTTTTATTCGCCTGTTCTTTTTCTTCCCTCATCAATAGCCTCTCTGCGGTTTTAAGGAGGCAAATCTGCTCTTGATAACTATTTTAATTCGCTTTCTCTGCGAAAAGCAAGTCTTCGGCGGCAGTCCTCTCCCGGCCTCCGCCGTCATTTCTCCTCTGATGTCATCCCCGCGCCCTCTCTTCTGTCATCCCCCCCCCGGCGCCCCTTCTCGTCATCCCCGCGCTCCCTTCCGTCATCCCCGCGCAGGCGGGGATCCAGGCTCCTGCCGAAAGAAGGGGCATCCCATGCCGAAGGGCATCCGAAACCTGCGTCATTCTCTCGTGGCATCTTCCATCGCCAGCCGGATGTTGGGAGGCTCCCGATTGGAAATAATCACCCCCGCATGTGCCTCGACGAAATACTCGACGATCCGGGTGAGGCTAACCACACAATAACCGCCGAACACCATACATGGCTGTGACACGGCGGGGTGGTCTGTTTATTGCATTGCCGCAGCAACCCCCTTATGTTAAAATAAATTCAGGAGAATGAGATGTCTGAATTCTTGATTTCCATAAAGATTGAATCTTTAGAAGAAGGCGGATATTTAGCGACAAGTGATGATCTCCAGGGCTTGATAGCGCAAGGCCGGACCATCGCGGAAACTATGGAAATCGCGCAAGACGTCGCCAAAAAGATCGTCGAATCTTGCATTGAACACGGAGATCCCCTTCCCTTTGTAGTGAAACGGCCCAAGAGACAGGTCAAACAAGAGGTCAAGATTCCTGTCGCCGTTTCAATATGACAAAGCTCCCTTCCTTGACGGCGAAAGAGGTCATTGGGAAATTGCGCAAGGCGGGTTTTGTCTTCGATAGGCAAGCCAAAGGCAGCCATGAAATCTGGCTGAATCCAATAACGCGTCGAAGAACGACTATCCCCAATCATCCGGGCACGTCGATTCCTAAGGGAACGCTCAAGGCCATCCTG
>JAPKZI010000075.1 GCA_026393865.1 Candidatus Aminicenantota bacterium | reverse complement strand
TCTCCCGCTCATTTTAAAGGGGGACGACGCATCCTGTCCCCATTTTTCGCACCGATCCAGCCCATTTCTTCTGACTAGGAAATTGGGGACAGGATGCGTCGTCCCCCTTTTGCCCCATTTCTGTCGGCAATTTCGGGGCGGACGGTTTAAGAATTCGTCCGAAAATCATATAATGTCGTCAGGAGGCCGCCATGGACGTCACACAAGCCATTGATCTCAGACGCGCCTATCGTTCCCTGGATCCCGTGGAGATCACCGAGGACCTGATCCAGGACCTCGCTCATCACGCCCAGCTCGCGCCGTCGTGCAACAACAACCAACCCTGGCGGTTCGTGTTCGTTTTTGCGCCGTCGAAACTCGAAGAGATGAAAACGGCCCTCAATTCCGGCAATCTCTGGGCCCATTCCGCCTCGATGATGATCGCCGTCTTCAGCCGGAAAGAAGACGATTGCGTTATCAAGGACCGTGAATACCATCAATTCGACTGCGGATTAGCGGCGGCCTTCCTTATCCTCCGGGCGACCGAGCTGGGATTGGTCGCTCATCCGATTGCCGGCTATAGCCCAAAGAAAACAAAGGAGATCCTGGGAATTCCCGAGGATTACCAGGTCATCGCCTTGATCATTGTCGGGAAAAAGGCGCTTGGGTTGAATCCCGTCCTTTCCGAGAAACAGACCGCCGAGGAACAGACCCGACCCGAGCGCTTCCCGTTCGAAAAATATGTTTTTCTGAACGGCTATTAAACGCCGCCGTCCGTCTGATCGACAAAAAAGGCGAAGGTCAAGGACGCCGAGAAATGGCTGAAGCTGAAAACGCCGGCGCACGTCGTCCTCATCACCGCCGCGTCGACCAGGTATTCGACGAGGGGCGGCCGGGCGCTCATCAGGCGGCCCATGAGAATTGCGATGAATCGGGAGGCGTCCGGTTTGGGCTGGGCCAAAGGATCCTCCGCCACACCGTTCCCAAGACGCCATCAAATCCCTCCCTCTTCACGCCCTTTTCAAGCGCGTTTTTTTCATGAATTTTTCCCACTCCGCTCGATAGCGGCCAAAGGCGATCCGGCCGGCTTCAGACAACCGGCAGATCGTCAAGGGGATCTTCCCCTTATAAGTTTTTTCGATCGTTATGTAGCCTTCCGCATCCAGCTTGGCCAGATGGGCGGAAAGATTCCCCTTCGTCAAGCCCGTCTCCCGTTGGAGATAAAGGAAATCGGCGCTCTCGACGGCGTTCAAAATCGTCATGACGATGAGCCGGGCCGGCTCGTGGATCAACCGGTCAATGCCCTCGATCGTCAAGCCGCCGCGGCTCATGAGGGATCCGCTCCGGGGGATGGATGCCGTTGAAGATATCGGAGAAGAACGAAAGCCCCTGAGATGCAGCTGCTTGCCCCCAGGATCCCCCAGTACGCTCCGAGGGCGGCCATTTCTCCGAGGCCGGCCAGGGAAAGAGCGATTCCCGCCAAGGCGGAGATCATGGCCATCGCGAAAAATCGGAAGACGCGCGTTTTCGTGCCGATCCAGAAAGATGCCCCGGCTCCGATGAGGCCGGTGACAAGCGGTATCCCGGCGATCGAGCCCCATCCCGAGAGGGCGTCCGACCTCAGAATCCTATAGGCGAGAAACGTGTTGAGTCCGACGAACGCGCCCAGGATCACGATCTTTCTTTTGCTTTCAGGACGCCGGTAGGAGACGTATCCGGTGCGCGGGTAAGTCAATTTATTTTTCAGTGCCTTGATCATTCTGTTGAGGAGTCGGATTCCGAAGTAAAGGAGTGGGAACATCACGACGGCCCAAGGGACATGCCACGCCGAGCCCGCAGGAATCCGCGTGTGAATCCAAAAATAAAAGCCTAGGCATAGTCCGATAAAGCCGAAAGCCAATTCGTTGAATCCGTCTTCATACCAGTATTGAATCGGCCGCTTTTCGATCTTCTCCATCTCGTTTTTCATCGTTTTTTCTCCTGCAAACTGGTCTGTGTCACAAACCATATATAAGATAATCCTCCCATTCTTTGCTGTCAAGGGGAAAGTGGATTTATTATCGGAGTCAAGAACAAGAAATTTACCACGAAAGAGGCCGGCGGGCCGGCTCAGCGAGCCGGACGACCACAAATGCGCCTAAAAGACAATAGACCCCCACCTCCCATCAAAATCAATAGACAGGGACCGGAGGGCACAGCGACAGAGATCCCCTAGCAGCCGGCGCTTGAACTTGACAGGGGATATGCGGAGTGAATGAATATGCTGAGTGCCAAGGCGTCGCTGTGGGTGAACTTACGGCTTTTCAAGGCTTTGCGGTCCTGACCGGCACAATCTGCTTCGCATATTCTTCAACCACCGAGAGCAGCGATCAGCTTGTCAGGAGGACGAAACTTGCCTGGCCTTAGCTGCGGCGGAGTCACCGATTTGAGGATTCCGATTTTCTGCGTGACGTCCACTCGCAGGTAGTCCTCTGTTGTTTGGATGCTCTCGTGACCGAGCCACAAGGCCACTTTGCGAACATCGCCCGTCGCCTGGAGGATATTGAGCGCGCAGGTGTGACGAAGAACGTGAGGAGAGACTCGCTTGCCTCCAAGCGATGGACAGCTTTCGCAGGCTTTCGCGGCATACTTTCCTAGCAGATACTCGAAGCCGGCGCGGGTCATCTCGATTCCTCGGGCGTTGAGGAATAGTTCCGGGACTCGCGCCTCGCCACGGACGGCCAGCCAGGCGCGAACCGAATCCGACACGGCCTTCCAGAGCGTGAGGATACGGTCCTTGCGGCCCTTGCCCCTCACATGGAGATTCACGTAGCGCGACTGAAAGGAAACCTCGTCAAGACGAAGCCCAACCAACTCGGAAACCCGCAACCCCGCCGTGACAGCGAGGTAAAGCATCGTCCGGTCGCGGATTCCGAGTCGTGTTGTCGGATCAGGCGCATCCAGGATGGCCTGGCCCTGTTCGGCCGTGAGATGGTTGACCAGGCGAATATCGGTTTTCTTAGCAGGAATGCTGAGAACTCGTTGGATTTGCTCGAGCGCGGAAGGCACGCGGTGTTCGACAAAGTGCATGAACGACTTGATCGCGGTCAGACGGGCGTTGCGAGTTCGGGCGCCGTTGCGACGCCTCGTCTCGAGGTCCTCAAGGAACTCGAGCACGAGCGGCGCATCGATATTTTCGAGATGCAGGGCTGAGGGCGGAACTCTGAGCTTCCGGCTGGCGAAGTCGAAGAGGAGCTGGAAGGCATACGCGTACGTGTCCCGGGTATGCGGACTCGCCGCCCGCTCGATCTCGAGACGCCGGCGCAGAAAGGCCGTGATATGCGGAGCGATATCGGTCATGGTTTTCCTCCTTGAATGAACGCCTCGCAGGCATCGGCAATGCCGGCCATCAGGCGTGGTGTTGCCTGCAGGTACCAGTAGGTATCCGTTACGTGGGTGTGGCCCAGGTATGTTGACAGAGCCAGAATGTGACGCGAGACGTGATCATGTCCCCCGGGGCAGCTCTCAAGGGCGCGCACCGCATAATGGTGACGAAGGTCGTGAATCCGCGGTCGCTGGCCGGATTTCAAACGCAAGTGGATACGCTTCACCAGAAAATGAAAGGTCCCGATGATCATCGCATAGGTCAGAGCACGACCTTTCGTTGAGATGAAAACGTGGTCATCGCCGCCACCCACGGCTTGCCGCTGTTCGAGGTAGCGCTTCAATGCGGCTTGCGTCGTTTCGTGCAGCGGCAGCAACCGACTTTTACGGAACTTGGTCTTGCGGACGACCAGCCCGTCCGTTGTGACATCGTCCAGGACCAGGTGCATCGCCTCCGAGATGCGCAAACCCGTAGCGGCGAGGAGGCCGAAGAGCGTGTAATACGTCAGGGGTCGCAAGGAACCTTTGGGCCTGAGCTGCTTGGTGGCCTCAAGAAGTTGAAGCAGTTCTTCCGACGAGAAAATATAAGGGAGAGGCCGGCGGCGTTTGTTGCTGGTGAACACGTTTCGGGGGACGTTTTCATACGCTGGATCCTCGGCGCGCGCATGGTCGGCGAAACGCCGCACCACTCCGAGGCGACGTTCCCGCTGGGAAGACGATGGCGCCTTGCCGGCCCAATCGATGGCCGTCCGGCGTCGGACGAAGGTCTCTGCGCGGTCGGTGGCAAAGCGGGCAAAATTGCACAGCAGACTCTCGTCACCCTTCAGCTCAAATCCGGCCGCGCGTCGTATCTCGAGGTATCGGTCGATGGTGAGTTTCAGCATGGCGACTCTCCATGGCCGGGCCAGGGCTGGACGACAGAACGGAGTAGTGTCAGATCCACTTTGGCGTAATGGGCTGTGCTCTCGACCGAGCGATGGCGCAGGACTGCGCCAATGACGTCCAGAGATGAGCCCTGTCGCAGCATGGCGGTTGCCGCTGAGTGGCGGAGCAGATGAGCTCCCATCGACGGGGCCTTGATGCCCGCCCGCCGTATGGCGCGACGGACCAGTTTCGAGATGGGGCCGCTGGAAGGGAGAGGGCCAAACGGCGCATGGACCCTCAGAAAAACATGGTCGTCATCAATGGCCGGGCGAAAATGCTCCAGATAGTGCAGGACGGCATCGCCGGCATCCTGGGGAAGGGGAAGACAGGTTTCGCAACGGCCCTTGCCGACGACCCGCAGGCGTCCTTGGGACCAGTCGATGTCCTTGAGGCGTAAATCCCGAACGTCGCCCGCGCGTAGAGCAAGGCGAGCCAGGAGAAGAATGACGGCCCGATCCCGTGAACCCCGGGGGCTTGCCGGATCACAGACCTGAATCAGCCGCTCGACGTCCTGGGCAGATATGTAACGAGGCAAAGACGAAAGTCTCCACTTCACGATCCTGGGAACGGCCGCGACGAGCTCGGGTGAACAGGAGGCGTTTGCTGCCAGGAAATGCAGAAACATCCGAATCGCGTTTATCGCCGACTTGGCGCCGCTGTGGCCGGTGCGGCTCGCTCTGGTAAAGATGAACCTCCGCACCAGGCTTGCGTTATAAGCAGCGGTGTCGTCTCCAAGAGCGACAAGAAACTCCTTGGCCCTGGACACATATAGGGTCAGTGTGGATTCAGCGACCCCGCGATGGCGGCGCATCCAATCGCTGAAAGCTTCGATCAAGGCTGGCAGCGGCTCAGGCCGGACCTCTGCGCGAGGCAAGATGCCTCTCCTTTGCAAATGCTCGACGAAGCGTTTGGCTCCTTGCGCGTTGTAAGGGCCCCGACCGTGAAAGGCGTGCGTGCAAGTGCAGGTGGCGATATGACAAGCAAAAGTGTCGAGCACCCGTGGATCGAGCTGGTCTATTCGAACCTTACGAATCGATGCCCAATGACTGAGGTGTGCTGCACCGCGCAGGAGGAGCTGCGCGGACCTCCGTTTGTACATCTCCAAGAAGGTTATCTGACTGGGAAGAATATGCGAAGCAGATTGCGCCGGTCAGGACCGCAACGCCTTGAAAAGCCGCAAGTTCACCCTCGGCGACGCCTTGGTACTCAGCATATTCATTTGCTCCGCATATCCCCGGATATGCTGTGCACAGCATATCCGGGGATTCTGCCCATCGTGTCATGCCAAGCGGGTCGAGGAATGGGGGGAATGGATGCGGGAGAAGCTTCTCTTGGATGTGCCGCATCGCCAGATCGTCTTCACCATCCCCAAGAGGCTGCGGGTCTTCTTTAAGTTCAATCGCCGTCTCCTCGGCGATCTTTGCCGCTGAGTCCTCCGGTCCCTGAGCTGTTACTTCGAGATTGTGACCGGGAACGCGCTTACGCCCGGGGTCATCGCCGCCATCCAGACCTTTGGGGACCGGATTAATCTCCACCCCCCTCTCCATGACTTGGTGACCGAGGGCGGCGTGGACGAGGGGGGTGCCTTCCATAAGATCCCGCGGATCGACGACTCGCGGCTCGCCGAGATCTTCGCCCGTGAGGTGCTGGCCTCTCTCGTCGACCGGGAGCTTCTCAGCCCGGAATGGGCAGAGCGGTTGCTTTCTTGGCCTCACTCCGGCTTCAACGTCCACGGCGGCAGGGGCCCCGGGCCTTGTCCCGGGGATCCATTTCCGCTGCACTCGCCCGTGGATAAGAACGCGGGCGAGTGGAGAGCCGAAGGCTCGCCCTTGGCAGCCTGGTCCGGGCCAAGACGAAGCCGGAGGCCGAGCGGGTGGGGAAGTACATACTCCGGCCGGTTCTGGCCTTGGAACGGCTGACGTTTCTGGAACCGGAGGGCAAGGTCGGTTATCGCTGGGGCCGTAGCGGCGAGAGGCAGGGGACGGAGATGATGGACTATCTGGAGTTCATCGCCCGGGTGACCTCCCATATCCCCGATAAAGGCCAGGTCACTGTCCGGTACTACGGCCTGTACGCGAACGCCCACCGGGGAAAGGTCAGGAAGGCGAGCCTTGCGCCTTCGCCGCTCCGAATCGTCGAGGAGGAGCTCCGCGGTCGCGAGTTTTGGCCGAGGTCGCCCTGACTCGGCCGCCTCGTCCTGATTCAGAAGCTTCATGTAGGACGACGAAACATCGTGAAGGAGTGCGAAACGCTGCCCTCATGATCCGTAGCCGTCTCATGAGGACAGACGAAGCGTCGCCCTGATGGCGGCCGGGGAAGCGGCGGAGTATTGTTCATGACAGGCGGTTTTATCCCTTAAGATCAGCCCGATGAGAAATCCCTGCAAAATTAGAGGAGTTTCAACAGATCGTCCACCGTCAGGTGCGCCTGTTTCAACAAATGAGACAACGTGGATCGTTTAATTGGATGATGTGCCGGAACCGTCAGCTTCAACATTTCATTGGCCACGCGCTTCTGAAGACGGATGTGGCTTCCCCTCTGCCTAACAACAATCCACCCGGCTCTTTGCAAGGCGTGGATCAACTGTATGTGCCCGATACTGGGGACTTTTGTCACAGGCTGATTTCGATAAGTTCGGATCCGGGAGAAAGACTCAGATCGTTATCATCGGGCTCTAAATAGAGCTCGATCGCTTCCCGGATATTGACCAGGGCTTCTTCCTTGGTATTCCCCTCACTGATACAGCCTGGGAGCGCGGGCACGGTGGCCGTGAAGCCTCCCTCGTCGCTGGGCTCCAGGACCACCTTCAATTTCATACGCGGCTCCGTTTCAAATCTGTTCATAATATAACACTCTCCTCCAGTTTGAGCAATTCGACGTCCAATCTTAGAAGACGAACGAGACGAGTTTTTCTCTCATTTCGCATTGGAACAAAATGCTTTTCCCTTATGCGCCCCGACGAACGGCGGCTTGGGCCGACCGCGCTCTCCACGGCCTCGAGGATCTCGCCCGACTTCACCAGGGCTTTCATGGCGTTGTGGTCGGCATAGAGCGGCCGGTCGACGTCGAGGTGGGTGACGTGTCTGCGGATCACGCCGCGCGCCGCTTGGACGCCCTTACCCGGCGTGAATTCGCGGAAGTCGAGAGCCTGGGCCGCGGCCATGAATTCGATGCCGAGGATGCCGTAGGCGTTGTCCAGGATCTGCCCGTTCTTGAGGGCCGTGTTCATCCCCATCGAGACGAAATCCTCCTGGTCGGCGGCGGCCGGGATGGATTGGATCGAGGCCGGCGCGGACAGGATCCGCTGCTCCACGATCAGCGTGTCGGCCGTGTATTGGCTCAACATCATCCCTGAGAACATCCCGGCGCCCTTGGTCAGGAAGGCGGGGAGGCCGACGCTCAGGGCCGGGTTCGTCAGCCGGTTGAGGCGGCGCTCGCTGAGGACGCAGACCATGGTCACGGCGGCGCCGATCATGTCCATGGGCAGCGACACCGGCGAGCCCTGGAAATTGGCTCCGGTCAGGGTCAATTGATGCTCGGCCAGGAAGATCGGGTTGTCGGCGACGGCGTTGAGCTCGATCTCGACCTGGCGGCGGGCATGGGCGACGGCGTCGTGGGCGGCGCCGATGACCTGGGGCGTCGAGCGCATCGAGTAGGCGTCCTGGACCTTGGTCTTGATCTTGCCGCTGACCAGGTCGCTGCCCTGGATGCACCTCATGATGGCCTGGGCCGAGCGGACGGCCCCAGGGAAACCTCGCTCCCGGTGTAGACGCACGTCGTAGGGTTTGAGGTTGGCGATCAGGGCTTCGAGCGACATGGCGCAGGCGATCTCCGCTTCTTTAAGCCAGCGGTTGATGTCGTACAGTTGAATGGCGCTGATGGCCGTGAGCATGTTGGATCCGTTGATCGCGGCCAGGCCGTCCCGCGCCTGGAGTCCGGGGACGGGGATCCCGGCGCGGTCCATGGCCGTGCGGCCGGGCAAGCGCTCGCCTTTGTAAAAGGCCTCGCCTTCGCCCATGAGCAGTAGGGCGATCTGGGACATGGGGGCGAGGTCGCCGCAGGCGCCGACCGAGCCTTTTTGGCAGACGACGGGCGTGACGCCCTTGTTGAGCATGTCCGCGTAGGTCAGCGTGATCTCGGGCCGGCAGCCGGAACGGCCTTTGGCGTGGACGTTGATCCGGCCGGCCATCGCTCCGCGGACGTGCTCGATGGGCGCCGGGTCGCCGATGCCGGCGGCGTGGTTGTAGATGAGATATTTCTGGAAATCCTTGACTTGTTCGTCGGTGAGGACGACCTCTGAGAATTCGCCGATGCCGGTGTTGATGCCGTACATGATCTCCCGGGCCCTGAGCTTATCTTCGATCATCGCCCGGCACTGTTGAATCCTGCCCAGAGCATCCGGATGGATCCGGACCTTCTCGTTATTCCTGGCGATCGAGGTCAGCTGCTCGACCGTCAGTTGGGATCCGTTGAGAATGATGGCCATGAATATCCTCCCGATTTATGAGCATCTATCATAACAAAAACGCTACTGCGGTCAAATTGACGTGGATCTTTATATTATTTCTATTACGTCTACCACGCCCTTCTTGTCGGAGTGAGGAGCGGGGCGGTATCCCTTATGCCCCCATAGCGGAGGGGGGTCCCAACGCTTGCGATGGGGGGAACCGACGGGACTGTTCCCCAGGGGGCCGAGGGATACCGCCCCGCTCCTCACCCCGACTCCTTTTCAAGCCAGGCCGACGAGAGGCAGGAGAAGCCGCAGGCCCAGCCAGATCGTCAGTCCTCCGAGCAGATCGAAGAGGATCCCCGCCCGGATCATCTTGGTGATGGGGACCATGCCCGAGCCGTAGACCATGGCGTTGGGCGCCGTCGAAACGGGCAGCATGAAACCCCAGCTGGCGCCCAACGTGGCCCCGATCGCCGGCGGAAGGGGATTGACCCCGGCGGCCATGGCCAGGGAGATGATGACCGGGATGACCATGTTGGCTGAGGCCGTGTTGGACGCGGCCTCGCTGACGAGGACGGCGATGAAGATGGCGGCTAAGGTGATGCCCCACATCGAGGTCGCCCCGCTTAGGCGGAGCAGGCTCTGCCCGACGGCGTCGGCCAGCTTGGTTCGGATCATCAGGTCGCCGAAAGCGATCCCTCCGCCGTAGAGAAGGAGGACGCCCCAGTCGATCTTCACCGCCTGCTTCCAGGAGATCGTGAACTCCCGTTTTTTCCAATCGACGGGCAGGACGAACAACAGCAGGGCGGCGATCAGGGCGGCCGCCGCTTCGGGAACGCGGGCATTGTAGAATGTGGCTGCGGGGGACCGGCTCCCCCAGACCAGGGCGATGAATCCCGGAGCGGTCCACAGGACCACCGCGACCAGGAAGGCGATCAGGGCGTTCTTCTGGCCCCGGCTCCAGCGCCCCAGTTTGGCCAGCTCGCCCTTGACGAACTCCGCTCCCCCCAGGAGTTCGTCCTGCTCCGGCTTGTGGAGGGCGTACATGAGGAAATACAGCACGAAATACATCACCACGAGCAGGGGCACGGCGAAAAGCATCCATTGGAAGAACGGGATCTTGACCTTAAGGAACTTTTCGATCAGGGAGATGCCGATGAGGTTCGGAGGCGTTCCGACGGGCGTCCCGATCCCGCCCGCGGACGAGGCGTAGGCGGCCATCAGCATCATGGACGTACCGAAGCGGAGCGTCTTGGCGTCGACGGGCCGCCCGGTCCGGCGGGCGGTGAGGTCGGCCGTCGTATAAACGATGCCCAGGCCGATGGGAAACATCATGGCGCAGGTGGCCGTGTTGCTGATCCACATGGAGATGAAGGCGCAGATCGCCCCAAAGGCGAAAAGAACGCGGCCTGAGCGGTTGCCGACCCAGCGGAGCGACATGATCCGGTAGGCGAAGCGCTTATCCAGCCGGTGATGGGACATGGCCTCGGCCAGGATGAAGCTGCCGAGGAAGAGGAAGATCATGGGATCGGCGAAGGCGGCGAAGGCCGTCTTGGCGGGCGCGACGTCGAAGACGACGGCCAGGGTGGCGCCCAGGACGGCCGTCATGGGCAGGGGGATGGGCTCCGTGATCCACCAGACGACGACCCAGCTCAAGATCGCGGCCAGTGTGTGCGCGGGCCGGCCGAGGGCCGGCATCGGGACGAGGGCGAGGACGGCCGCCGCGAGAGGGCCGAGGACCAGGCCGACGGTTTTCCGCCATCCCTCGAACCGCTCTTCCCGCGGGGTCAGTATTTCCCGGATCGGAGATTTGTCGTCGGGAAGTCCTTTGGGTTCGTCCGTCATGGATGATTCTCTTCAGCCGTTTCGGCCCAGACGACGATCACGTTGCCGCGCATAAAGAAGAGGAACTTATCGAGACGGGAGATCAGCCAGACGAGCGGATAGACGAACGTATAGAACTTGAAGGCCCGGCTCTGCGAAGAGAACTCTTCCGATGTCGTCGGCCGGATGTGGCCGTCGCGGAGCTTGGCTTGCGGCTTTGTCGAGAGCAGGTTGACATATACGGCGTTCAAGACGAGCTCGAGGAGCTCGGTGAAAAACCGCGACGAGGTTTTATGCGCGACGATCCTCAGCCCGGCCTTGGCGCATTTCGTCTCGAGGTCCCGCCGGCCGTATCCTTTCCGCTTGTGGCCGTAGAATTCGAGCTTGAGCCCGACCCGCGGCCGGAGCTTCTGGAGGAGGAAGAATCTTCCGGTGTGCGGCGTAACGAGGACCAGGCGGCCTCCGTTTTTCAGCACCCGGCGGATCTCCCGGAGGGTGAGATCGTCGTCGTCGACGTGTTCCAAATAATCGAGGCAGACGACCTGGTCGAAGGCGCGGTCCTTGAAGGGCAGATCTCGTTCGCCCATCTGGACGAAATTCCGGCCGAGCAGCGCCTGGCTCGTTTTGAGGTTTGTGAGATCGAGGTCGGTGCTGACCCAATAACCGCCTTTGCGCCGCAGGAAATAGCTCAGAATGCCCTGGGCGCAGCCGAGGTCGAGGAGGACCTCGTCCGGGCCGACGGGGACGCGGCGCTCGATCAGATCGATCTTCTCTTTTTTCTTGAGGGACCGCCGGACCATCCTCAGCTGCCAGGGCTGGAGTTCCATGGGCGGGATTATAACAAAAATCGACCGGCTTGACGAAGAGAGATAAGGGACATGTTCCGAATTCTCTTGAATTCGGTACGTCTTCCCGACTTTATCCTCAATTTGACTTTAGTTTCAATTTAGAATTAGTATAAATCCGGAAAGAGTCGTGAAATACAAGATCATCATCGTCGGGGCGCTCGAGACCAACTGCCACCTTGTCTACTGCGAGGAGACGCGCGCCTGCGCCATCGTCGACCCGGGCGCCGAGCCTGAAAGGATTTTCCCCGAAATCTTCGAGGAAGGGCTGACTCCGATCGTTCTCATCAACACCCACGGGCATATCGACCATATCGGGGCCAACAAGGACATCAAGGACCATTTCGGCGTGCCCTTATACATCCATGCCGGAGATAGCCCGATGTTGGGCAAGATCCAGCAGCTCGAGCTCAGCCTGTTCCTGGGAGCCAAAGATTCTCCTCCGGCCGATCACTTGATGACCGACGGCGAGGAGATCCGGATCGGAAACGGATCCCTCCGCGTCCTCCACACGCCGGGGCATTCGCCCGGGAGCGTCAGCCTGCTGGGCGACGGCTTCCTTCTTTCCGGGGACACCCTGTTCATGGAGGGCGTCGGCCGGACTGATCTTCCCGGCGGCTCGCAGAAGCAGCTCGAGCAGTCCATCCGGGAAAAGATCATGACCCTGCCCGATGAGACCGTCGTCCTTCCCGGACACGGCCCCCATACGACCGTCGGCCAGGAACGGGCCAACAATTCGTTTCTCACATGACCTCGTCGCCGCCTCCGTCCGAGGACATTCTCTCCCAGTTCCGGCTCTTCCTGAAGGCGGAAAAGACCCTGTCGGACAATTCGGTCCAGGCGTACAGCCGGGATCTGGCCAAATTCCTGCTTTTTCTGAAAAACGAGAAGCGGCTTTGGGCCAATGCCCGTGAAGCGGACCTCGTCCGGTTCATTCACGGCCAGAGCCAGGCCGGACTGTCGGCCCGCTCGCTCGCCCGCTTGATCTCGGCGCTCAAGTCCTTCTACAATTTTTTAATCGTGGACGGACAGGCCAAAAAAAACCCGACCCTCCATTTGTCCTCGCCCAAAGCCTGGTTTTCCCTGCCCAAATTTATGACCGTCAAAGAGGTTCAATCCCTCCTCCGCCAACCCGACCCGGGGGCCGTCCAAGGCGTCCGCGACCGGGCCATGCTCGAGGTCATGTACGCCGCCGGCCTCCGCGTGTCCGAGCTGGTCGGATTAAGGATCGATGATATCCATCTCCGGGACGATTTCGTGCTCTGCCGGGGCAAGGGAGGGAAAGAGCGGATCGTCCCCGTCGGCCGGGCGGCCGTCGAGGCCGTCCGGACCTATCTGGAGGAGGCCCGGCCGCGGCTCTTGAAGCAGCCGACGGACGCCCTGTTCTTGACGAGGCGGAGCGGACCGTTCACCCGGCAGGGTTTCTGGAAGATGCTGCGGCAGCATGCCCGGGCCGCCCATCTGACGGCGAAGATCAGCCCTCATGTCCTCCGCCACTCCTTCGCCACCCATCTCCTGGAGGGGGGGGCGGACCTTCGTTCGGTGCAGCTCATGCTGGGGCACAGCCAGATCACGACGACGCAGATCTACACCCACGTCAGCCGCGACCGGCTGCGCAAGGTCTACGATAAGTTCCATCCGAGGGCATAGGACGGGGTCGCGTCTACACTTTTCACTTTTTTTCCATGACGTTCGGCGGCCCGAAGGATGGCCAGAAAAAGTGAAAAGTGTAGACGCGACCCCCAGCCGCGCGACCCCCGCTTCGCTAACGCAGCGTGATCTCGATCTTCACCTTCGCCTGATGGGCGTTGGACTGAAATATCGTCCGCTCTTGCTTTTGGACCCAGGCCTGATGTTTCCAGGTCCAGTCGAAGGTCTTGTCCGCGGAGCCCCGAAGGATGGCGCTCTCATCCATGACGATCTTGTTTGATCCGGTTTTGACGAAGAGGCCGTAATTGAGGCCGCCGAAGCGGGCGATATTCTCTTTAGTGGCGGGGAAGATGAGTTCGAAGCCTTCGGTCGCGATCGCTCGGGGAACGTCGAAGCCTTCGACGGCGAAATCGACGTGAAGACCGTCCTCCAGTTTCAGGATGTAATTCACCTTCAGGGCGGGCTTATCCGGGAAGTCTCCCGTGGTCAGGACGCGGAGAGCGCCTTCGGCGTCGGCCTTCTCTTCGATCTCCCATTTCGTCAGATCACAGCTGTTGTGGACAAGAAGATAATCCTCGTCGTCTTTTTCCATGGTCCCCGTCCAGCGGACAACGAAGGCGTAGGTGCCCGCGACCTTGACGCCGGGCGCCTCCATCCGATAGTCGCCGCGGACCTCGATGATCATTTTGACGTTCCACGAAGAGGCCGCATCGCGGCCGGGCATTGCCGGGGATAGTTGAAGAACCAGACAGAGAAGGAGTGGGGTCAAGCGGAGCGGGCGCACGTTCAAAAGCATCTTTCTCAAGCTTTTCCATTTTAGTCTTTTTCCCGCCGGGTTTCAAAAGCGGTGAGCCGCCTGTCGTCCCCACATTCCTCTTGACAAGCGTCCGTCCCTGCGTTAGCCTTAATAAATAAACTGATGAGTTTTGTCATTAAACGATATAGTATTGATCATGAACGTGAGGGTTTAATACATGAAAAAAAATGATTTACGAGCCGCCCGGGAAATCCAGCGGCGGCGCGAGAACAGGGAGACGATCCTCCACGCCGCCCAGGCGGTCATCGAACGCAAGGGATTGAGCGCCGCGTCCATGGACGATGTGGCCGCCGAAGCCCAATTCTCCAAGGCCACGCTTTATAAGTATTTCCGGAGCAAATCCGAGCTCCTCTTCGAAATCGCGCTCCATTTCCTCGAGGATCTGGATGGCCGGCTGCGAAGCGTCGTCGGCCGGCCTGGCCGCGCTGAAGAGCGGCTGCGGGGCTGGATCGCCTGTTCATTGGAGGTCCTCTCGGAAAACGAAAATCTCACCCGGTTTTTTCTCCTGGACCGCTCGTTCGTGCGCCTTCTCCAGGTCTTCGTCGGCCGGGAGCCTGGCGCGGGGCTGGAGGCCGAAAAAAAGTTTCTTCAGAAAATCATGGCCAAGCGGAAGGCCATGCACGAGGGCTCGAGGACGCTACTCCGCGAGGGCGTCGCTTCCGGTGAGTTTCGTCCGATGGATATCGAAGCGGGCGTCGTGTTCATAGAAGCCGTTATTGAAGGCTATTTTGTCGAAAAATTCTGGGACAATTCGAAACCGGACTTCAAACGGGACTCTGATTCCATCAAAGATTTCGTTCTTTACGGCATACAGAAAAGCCATGTTCGAAAAGGAGATGCAGCATGAAAAAAACCGGGATCATTTTCCTGGCCCTCCTTGCCGCCGGCGGCTGGGGAACGTCCTTCGCTCAGGATAAGCTCTCCCTGACGCTGGAAGACAGCCTCAAGCTGGCCCTCCGGCAAAATCCGTTTTATCAGGCCGAGAAGGCCAGGGAGGACCAGGCCTCTGCCATGGTCAAGGAGGCCTTCGCCAATTTTCTGCCCTCCGTCAACGCCCAGGGGACGTATGTCCTCGATAAAAAGGTCATGTCGATCCTGATGCCGTCCCTCTTCGGGATGCCGGCCCAGAAGATCAAGCTCGATTTCACCCGGGATTATCAGCTCGCCCTAACTATGTCCGTTCCGTTGTATGCGGGCGGAAGGATCATGTCCGGCTACAAACAGGCCAACTTGAACCTGCAGGCGACTCGAGAGGCCATCCGGCAGTCCATGCAGGACACGGTCTTCAACGTCAAAAAGGCCTTTTACGGCTATCTCCTCGCCCGCCAATTCGCGGATGTAGCCCGGGAGGCCGTGGATCTGTCCGAAAAACATTTGAAAAACGTCAAGAGCCTCTATGAGGTTGGCGTGGCCTCAAGGTTCGACCTCCTCCGCTCGGAGGTCCAGGCGTCCAATCTGAAGCCTCAGCTCATCCGGGCCAGGAATGGGCTCAACACGGCCGAGCTCGGCTTGAAGACGCTCTTGGGGCTGGACCTCAAGCAGCCGATCGAGGTTAAAGGGGAGCTGAGCTATCAAGCCTTCGAAGCCGATATGGATGCCAACGTCTCCCAGGCGCTGGCCAGCCGGCCGGAGCTCGTCCAGCTCAATTATCAAAAACAGATGGCCGCCGAGATGGTCAAGATGGCGCGTGCCGCATATATCCCGACGCTCGCCGTCGGCGGCCAATACAATTATTGGGGCAACAACCTGAAATTCACCCAGGACACATGGGAGAGCTACTATTCCTTCAATCTCGTCCTGAATGTCCCGTTGTTCAACGGCTTCGTCAACTCGGCCAAGCTCGGCGAATCGAAAGCCATGCTCAAGCAGCTCGAATTCAATCAAAAAGGGCTCACGGAGATGGTCAAGTTCGAAGTCCACGATTCCATTCTCAGTATCCAGCAGGCCAAGGAATCGCTCCTGTCCCAGGAAAAAAACGTCGAGCAGGCGCAGGAGGCCGTCCGGATCGCGGAGCTGAATTACAAAGAAGGACTGGCCACGAACCTGGACGTCAGCGGCGCCCATGTCGCCCTGTCCCAGGCCCGGACGAACCATTCCCAAGCCCTTTTTGATTACGCTCTGGCCCTGGCCCAATTGGAGAAGGCCATCGGCGCCGGCCGGGATGTGTCTTTGGATAAATAGGAGAGAATACCCATGAAGAAATCAGCCGTCATTGTGAGTCTCGCGATTCTAATACTGGGAACTCTCGCGGCTTGCCGCGGGGCCCGTCAGATCGAAGCGGCCAAGGAGACCGCTGCGGTCGCCACGCCGGTCAAGGTGGTCAAGCTCGTCAAACAATCGATCTCGGAAACGCTCACCTATACCGGGACATTCGAGGCGGGGCAGAAGATCAATATCACACCCGAAACCGCGGGCAAGGTGGCTAAGATCTATGTCGAGGAAGGCCAGTTCGTCAAAGCCGGACAACTCCTGGCCGAGCTGGACACCGAATCCATCCGGCTCCAATTAAAGCAGGCCGAGGCCGGCTCGGCGGTCGCCGAAGCGAATTTCAAGAATATGGAAAAGAACAAGGAACGCATGGACCGCCTGCTCGCCGAAAAAGCCGTCTCCGACCAACAGCACGAGCAAGTTAAGCTGGGGTACGACGCGGCCAAGGCTCAGCTCGAGCAGGCCCAGGCCGGCCTGAATCTGGCCCGCCACTATCTGGACGTGTCCCTCATGAAAGCGCCCTTCGCCGGTGTCATCGCCTCCAAAAACGCCCAGGTCGGGGACGTGATTAATCCAATGATGGGCGGATTCTCGCCTGCGTCCGGCGTCTTGACGCTCATGGATTTCTCCCGGATCAAGATGGTCCTCGACGCCTCTCCGGCCGACGTGGCGCGCATTAAGCGGGGGCAGACCGCGCACGTGACCTCTTCCTCCTTGGCCGGCCGGGAATTCCCGGGGACCGTCACCCTCGTCAACCAGACGGCGGACGCCTATTCCAAGAAGTTCAGAGTCGAAGTGACCGTGACCAACGCTGATCAAGCTCTTCGGCCCGGCACCTTCGGCCAGGTCGTTTTGGAGGTCAGCACGAAAGACCTTGTCCTGGCCCTGCCCCAGAAAGCGATCATCGACAATAAGTACGTCTTCCTGGCCGAAGGCGGAAAAGCCGTCCGGCGGGAGGTCGGACTCGGCCTTCAGACTAAGGACATGGTGGAGGTCGTCAGCGGCCTTAAAGAGGGCGAGGTCGTGATCGTCGAGGGGAACTTTGGCCTCGCGGACGGCTCCCCGATCGAAATCCGCTGAAAGGCCGATCCATGAAGCTACCGGAATTTTCCGTCCAACGCAGAGTTTCGACGACGATGATCGTCATGATCCTCGTCGTCGTGGGATTGATCTCATTCTCCAGGCTCGGCCTGGATTTCTTCCCGGACATCGAGTATCCCACGGTCACGGTCATCACCAACTATCAAGGGGCTTCCTCGGAGGACATAGAGAAATCGATCACGCGGCTGTTGGAGCAGGTCGTCAGCTCGGTCAACAAGGTCCGCAAAGTCACCTCGCAGAGCATGGAAGGCGTGTCCATGGTCATGACCGAGTTCGTCTGGGGGACAAACCTGGATTTCGCCGCCCAGGACATCCGCGACCAGATCAAAATGTACAGCGCATTCCTTCCCAAGGACGCCGATGACCCGCTGGTCGTCAAATTCAACTTCGCCCAGATGCCGATCATCATGTTCGGCGTCACGGGCAACATGCCCAGCTTCGCCCTCAAGAAGACGCTCGAGGACGATGTCGCGCCCCGTCTCGAACGCATCGACGGCGTCGCCTCCGCCCGGGTCTTCGGCTCGGACACGCGCGAGATCCAGGTGGAGATCGACAAGAACGCGCTCGACGCCCGTAAAGTCTCCCTCGACAAGGTCCTGATGGCCCTGGCCATGGAGAACATCAACCTTCCCGCCGGCTATCTCAACGAACGGCATTCGGAGTACTTGCTCCGGACGCTCGGAGAATACAGCACCCTCGAGGACATCCGGAACACGGTCGTCGGCGCGACGCAGACGGGTGAGGTCATCTATGTCAAGGATATCGCCGCCGTCAAGGACGGGATGCGGGACGTCCGCTCGATCGGCCGGATCCAGGGGAAAAAGGGCGCTTTCCTGATCATCAGCAAGCGCTCCGGGGCCAACACGGCCATCACCGGAGAAGCGGTGAAAAAAGCCTTGAGCGAGCTCCGAGCGAGCCTTCCGGCCGGGGTCGAATTTTTCGAGTCCTTCGACCAGTCGGCCATGATCCAACGAGTGACGAAGTACACCGTGGACGACGCCCTGTTCGGCGCGATCCTGGCCATCATCCTCATTTTCCTCTTTCTCCGGAACTGGCGGCCGACGCTGATCATCGCCCTGGCCATTCCACTGTCGATGATCACGACGTTCATCGCCTTCTATCTGGCGGGCTATACCCTCAATTTGCTGACCCTGGGAGGTTTGGCCTTGGGCGTCGGTCGCATGGTCGACGATTCGATTGTCGTCATCGAGAACATCTTTCGCCACATCGAGCTCGGCGAGAGCCGCAAGGAGGCGGCCATCCGGGGCGCCTCCGAGGTCGGCATGGCCGTCACCGCCTCGACGCTGACGACGATCGTCGTCTTTTTCCCCATGGTCGTCGCCTCCGGCATCACGGCCAAGCTGACCCGCGGGCTGGCCGTGGCCATCGTCTTCTCCCTCATCTCTTCGCTTTTCGTGTCGTTGACGATCGTGCCGATGCTTTCGTCGCTTCTCCTGCGGGCGAAAGGCGAGGGCAGGGCCTCTTCCCAAATCCGGCAGGAAAGCCAGTTCGAAAAGGCGCGGCGGTGGTATCGCCGGATTCTCGAAAAAGCGCTGCGCCGCAGAGGCTGGGTGCTCGGCGGGGCGGCTCTTCTGTTCGCCCTGTCCTTCGCCCTCGTGCCTTTCCTGGGAACCGAATTCATGCCGTCGTTCGACGTGGATATGATCTTGTTCAAGGTCAAGATGCCCGTCGGCACATCGTTGGAAGAAACCAATCGAGTCCTGACCGTCGCCGAGAAGATCGTCTCCGGCCATCCCGAAGTGAAGATCGTGACGGCCCAAGCCGGGAAGGAAACGGGGGAAGGCGGGAACCTGGGCACGCAGGTCGGTTTCTCGACGAACGGCTCTAATGAAGGTATGTTGTGGGTCGGCCTGACCCATAAAACGGACCGCAAAAAAACCGATCTCGAGATCCTGGAGCAGATCCGAAGCGGACTTCCACGACTGGCGAACGTCAAGTTCGAAGCCCTCGATCTGACCGGCTTCATCCTCGGCGGCCAGCAGATCCCGGTCAGCATCAAGATCTACGGCAAAGACTTGGCCGTTCTCAAGGACCTCGGGGATAAGACCGTCGGCCGGATCGAGGATGTCGCGGGATTGCGGGACTTGACCCACACGCTGGCCAAAGGGAAGCCCGAATACCGGATCCGGATCGACCGGGAAAAGGCGGCTCAGGCCGGGCTGTCGGTCTATCAGGTGGCCAATATGGTCCAGACGGCCACCCAGGGCAAGGTCGTCTCCCGCTTCCGCGAGGGCGGGGAGGAGTTCGACCTCCGTGTGCTGTTCCGGGAGGAATTCCGGAACGACATGGATATGATCCGCAATATTCCCATTTTGAATCCCCTGAACAAGACAGTCTACCTCAGCCAGGTGGCGGCGATCGAGCCGGGCGAGGGACCGATCGAGATCAGCCGGGAGAACCAGACCCGGATCGTGACGGTCACGGCCAACATCGCCGGCCGCGACCTGGGCAGCATCGTGAAGGATATCAAAGCCCGGCTGGTTCCCATGGAAAAGGAGCTTCCGGCGGGATATTTTTATGAGTTCGGCGGCGCCTACGAGCAGATGAACGACGCCTTCCTCATCCTGGCGGGTGTCTTCGCCCTGGCGGTGCTTTTGATCTATATGGTGATGGCCTCCCAATTCGAGTCCTTCCTCCATCCTTTCGTCATCATGTTCGCCATCCCGATGTCCCTGATCGGCGTCGTCCTTTTCCTGATCATCATGTCTCAATCGGTCAATCTGATGGTGGGAGTGGGATTCATCCTCCTGGCGGGGATCGCCGTGGCCAACGGCATCGTCATGATCGACTACATGAATCAGCTGAAACGCCGCGGCGTGGAGCGCGGGGAAGCGATCATCCAGGGAGCGGTGACGCGGCTCCGCCCCGTCCTTCTAACGGCCTTGGCGACGATCCTGGGCATGATTCCGATGGCCATCAGTCGGTCCATGGGCTCCGAGATGAGGGCTCCGATGGCCATCACCGTCATCGGCGGCTTGACGGCGACGACCTTTCTGACTCTGTTCGTCGTCCCGGTCATTTACAGCTTGTTCGAACGGGTGTCGTTCAAGAAGACGTCCGGGGAAAAATAAAGTCCTGAGCGCGCAATGCCCCCACCCTCCCCCTTTTGAAAAGGGGGAATGGGAGGGGATCTCTTTAGACCTTGTACCTGAGAAAAGCCCCGATCTTCCCGTAATGGTCGAGCTTCGAGGGCGGGGTGATGTGCTTGACTTCGGCGTGACTGCGAAAGGCCGATTCGATCGCCTCGTCCACGACGTCGACCACGGGGCCGGTCGCTTTCTGGCAGGACGGACAAACGGCTTCGTCGAGATAGAGGAACCGGCATTTCGGGCAGATCTTGCCCGTCGCGGCGAAATTGTGAGTCACCACCAATGTTTGGACCTCGACTTGGTTCAGCCGGCGCAGGGTCTCTTTGACTCCGGAAACGGCCAACCCGCCCTTTTCGAGCTCGGCCACGAGCCGTCGGACGATTTCCTCTTCGGCCGCTTTATTAAGTTGATCCTCGAGATCGACGGCCTCTTTAAGAACTTTGTCGTCGCGATCAGAGGGTTTGGCTTTAAGCCGGCCTTTCATCCGGTCGCGGAGATAGGAGTGGAGAAAAAGCTCCAGGTCCGAGAAGAAGCCGTCCTCGCACCCCAAAAAGAGCCAGTCGAACTTTTCCTTCTTGAAGAGATCGAAGGTCCGCTGCGAGGCTTTCTTGTAATGGTCGTGGACATGGGCTTCGACGTGGCGCTCGATGCGGCGGACCGAGGTGCCGTCGAAATCGCCCTCCTTGTCGTGGACCGGGAGTTCGTTCGCCAGCGTGTCCAGGGGCGCGATCTCGCCCATGAGGACGCTGTACCACTTGGCGCTCTGACGGCCGACCAGGAAGACGCAGATGCGATGATATCGGCCGAGGATCTGGGACAGAGGCCGGATATAGGGATTGTGGTCGAAGAGGATCCGGTTGCGCGGGGGGTGGGGAAGGTGGATGTCCTCCCAGAAACGTTCGCCCTGGCAGGAGAAGACGGCCACGCCCTGTGAATTGGAGGTCATGTTCTGGGAGCAGAAATCGGTGATATTATCCAGGTCCCGGCAGAGGGACGCTTTTATGTCCTTGCCGAGATCCAAACCGTCCATGCGCGTCCGGGCCTCGGTTATGAGGTTCTTGGCGGCGACAAGGATCTCTTTCCTCGATAAATGGCCCTTGTCCGTATTGAGAAAGAATGACGTGGTCAGGAACTTCTCGCTTTTAAAGCGGGAAAGGCTTTCCATCTGTTGCCGGTCCAAAAGTTTCATAAAACCTCCTTCCGACGATTATGTTTTATAGACGCCCCTTTTGATTTTTATCGAAAGTCAGGCCGCGCTCTCTCGTAATGGAGACGGTCATGTATATTTAACAATAAGAGCGAGGGGGCCATTTGTCAAGTAGAAGGGCTCGGGGAATAAGCTCGCTCCCTGCGGAAATCTTTTCGCCTGCATCGTTCGTTTTTTTTCTCGGCGGCTGATACAAATGGTCGACGCGGCGACAGGGGGCTGGGGGCGATCCCGCCGACGCGACGACCTTTTTGTGCGAGGTACTCGTCCCCGAGAAGGACTGGGAGGAAACGGCGTTAAAAACCCGAGTCGGGAGCGAAGCCGTTTCCCGATCTTGTCGATACGACCCGCGACAAGGAGAGCGTTCGCCCGCTTCGAGCGAGCCCGCCCCTTTACTCAGCGAGGCCATGAGTTTATAATACGGAAGCTTTCATAGGCTTAAAGGCGTGCGGAAGTGGCGGAATTGGCAGACGCGTAAGCCTCAGGAGCTTATAGCCGATTATAAGGCTGTGTGGGTTCAAGTCCCACCTTCCGCACCATGAAGAAAAACGTCCTCCTGATCAACCCCTGGATCACCGATTTCACGGCCTATGACTTCTGGCTCCGGCCGCTCGGCCTTCTCTATGCCGCTTCGATCCTTCGGGACCGCGCGGACGTCAGCCTCCGTCTCATCGACTGTCTCGATCGCTTTCATCCCGGGCTGCCGCCGCCGGCGCGGTCCAAGCCCGACGGCCGCGGCCATTATCTAAAGTTGGAGATCCCGAAGCCGGACGTTTTGAAGGCCGTGCCTCGGAGGTATTCGCGTTACGGGATCCCGATCGATCTGTTCTTGACGGAGCTGGGGCGCGGCCCGGTCCCGGACCTCGTTATGGTGACGGGCACGATGACCTATTGGTATCCGGGCGTCCAGCTTGCCGTTGAATTGGTCCGCCAAAAATTCGGGACGGTCCCGGTCATCCTCGGCGGCATCTACGCGACGCTGGCCGAGGATCATGCCCGGCGCTTCTCGGGAGCGGACATGGTCCTTCCCGGCCCGGCCGAGAAAAAGCTCCTGCCCGCGGTGGGAGAGATCTGGGGGAACGGAGCCGTCCGCGACGCGGACTTCCCATCGTTCCGGAGCCTGCCGCGGCCGGCCCTGGAGTTGCTCGGTGACAAGCGTTTCCTACCGCTCCTGACCTCGCGCGGCTGCCCGTTCACGTGCACGTTCTGCGCCGGGCCCCTCCTCTATGACCGTTTCGAGCAGCGCGATCCGGCCGGCGTCGTCGACGAGATCGCCGACGCCCACGCCCGCTATGGAACGCGCGATTTCGCTTTCTACGACGACGCCCTCCTCCTCAAACACGGGTCTCATATCGTTCCCATTCTCGAAGGCGTCATCGACCGCCGGCTCCCGGTCTCCTTTCACACGCCCAACGGGCTTC
Organism: Candidatus Aminicenantota bacterium; assembly: GCA_026393865.1. Classification (GTDB taxonomy): domain Bacteria; phylum Acidobacteriota; class Aminicenantia; order Aminicenantales; family UBA4085; genus JAPKZI01. The sequence continues at coordinate 1,816 of JAPKZI010000075.1, read as the reverse complement.
ATATCCGGGAGATCGACCGGGCCCTGGCCCGTCTCTTCGCCCGGGCCGGAGTGCGGTCGATCTATCTCAGCCAGGAATCGACGGACCCGGACGTGATCCGTGAAGCCTGTCCTAAGGTGGGGCGGGGCGATCTCGAAACGGCGATCGGACATCTCGTCCAGGCCGGCTACCGCCGCGAGGACATCCATGTCTATCTCATCGCCGGCCTGCCGAACCAGGGGGTGAAGAGCATCACTGATAGCGTTCGGGACGTCCGCCGTCTTGGAGCCAAGCCGCGCATGGCCTATTTTTCTCCGATCCCCGGGACGCGCGCCTGGCGGGATCTCATTGCGCAAGGCCGGTTGAAAAAGGACGCCGATCCGCTGATCTTCAATAAGATGGTCTTCCCCTATCTCTGGAGCGACATTTCTCCCGAGGATTACGGCGAGCTCCAAGCTCTCCTCAACGAATGATAAAAAAGGCTTTTATTATCAATTGGTTAAAATTGAAAACGAGGGGAAAAAGATCCGGAAACGGCTTCGCTCCCGACTCGGGTTCTTGACGCCGTTTCCTCACCGTCCTTCTCGGCGGCTCAGTACTTGTCTCCTCTACCGGAGATGCTTACCGTATTCGGGGCCCCTCTTAGCTATAAGAGGGGAAGGGGAGATGATATATTTCAAAGTCCTAAAAAGCGTCTCCGGAATAGAATCTTCATTAAGTTATTACGGGGGTTCGCCGGGACGTCAAATATGCTTCGCCGACCGGCCTCTTCCGGGCCGGTTTCCCTTGAAGGCCGGCTCGGAAAGGCTGAACCCTCCATGGTCGCTTCAGCCATTCCCAGATCTTATTTCCTATAAATACGTCCGATATTGGAGGAAGCCTATTTGTTTTAAGAGAGGAAATTTGGTATTTTGAGTCCCATAAACCTATGGCCGGGCTGACGTTAGTCAGGGAGGCGAACGAGATGAAGAAATATTTTTCCTGCGCGATGGCCGCGGCGATCATTCCCCTCGTCATTTTCTGTCTGGCCGCGTGCAAAAAAAATGCGCCGGCGCCGGCCGCATCCGCCGCGGCGAAAGGACTTTCGAAAATGGACGTAATCAAAGGCCCCTTCGGCAGCCTGCCCGACGGAACGGCGGTCGAAATCTACACGCTTACCAACAAAAATGGGCTGAAAGCCCGCATTATGACCTTCGGAGCGATCCTTGTTTCCCTCGAGGTTCCGGACCGGGCCGGACGGCCGGGCGACATCGTCCTCGGCTATGACGCGCTCGACGGCTACGTCAAGAACAATCCCTATTTTGGGGCGATCGTGGGCCGCTACGGCAACCGGATCGCCAAGGGCCGTTTTGCCCTCGACGGCGTCACTTTCAAGCTGGCCGTCAACAACGGCGAGAACCACCTCCATGGCGGACTGAAGGGATTCGACAAAGTCGTCTGGGACGCCGAAACGAGGCTGGAAGAGGACGGGGTCGGGGTGAAGTTCACCTATCTGAGCAAGGACGGGGAAGAAGGCTATCAGGGCAACCTCGAGGTGATAGTCCATTATGCGCTGACGAACGACGACGAGCTCAGAATCGGATACGAGGCCGTGACCGACAAGCCCACGCCCGTCAATCTGACCCATCACAGCTATTTCAATTTAGCGGGAGGGGCAAAGGACATCCTTGGCCACGAGCTGATGCTCGCCGCCGACCGATATACGGCCGTCGATAAGGGCCTCATTCCGACGGGAGAGTTGGCTCCCGTCAAGGGGACGCCGATGGATTTCACGACGGCGACGGCGATCGGATCGCGGATCGCCAAGGTCGAGAGCGGCTACGACCACAATTACGTC
>JAPKZI010000132.1 GCA_026393865.1 Candidatus Aminicenantota bacterium | reverse complement strand
GGAGGCGTATTGGGCGAGCTCTTTCAAAAAGGCCTTGTCGCCGGCCTGGGCGGGGACCTCGGAGAATTGGACGCCGCCGGCCTCGTGGATCAGGGCCCAGTCCAGGAGTTCGAAGGGGTCGAGCTCGAGCGGCTTGAGGCTGTAAGCGTCGATCCCCACCTTGAATTTTTTCATAATCCCATTTTATCACGACCTTATTAGATTATGAATACGAAGCGAAAGAGGACGCATATTTATTTTGCAATTGGTGAGCGAAGAAGCGGGCGAACGCTCTGTTTTCGGATTGAACCGAACGACAAGATCGAGAAACGGCTGAGCGACCAAGGAGGGTTTAACCTTCCCGAGCCGTCCTTCGAGAGAATCCGGAAAGGAGGCCGGCCGGCGAGAATATGAAAGACGTGGCGGCAGGGTTGGCCCTAAGGCCCCCATAGCGGAGGGGGGCCCCGTCGCTTCGGCGGGGGGAACCGACGGGACTGGTTCCCCAGGGGGCCGGGGGCCACCCTGTCGCCACGTCGACCAAAAACTTCGTCGCCGAGGAGGACGGGGAGGAAACGGCGTTAAGAACCCGAGTGGGGAGCGAAGCCGTTTCCCGATCTTGTCTATAAGACCCGCGACGAGAAGAGCGTTCGCTCGCTTCGAGCGAGCCGTTTGACATCGATCGCGCCTTTTTATTATAGTCGGTTTTCTCATGAAAATCCGGGGACATGGACCGAATCCTGACGTTCGGACCGCATCCCCATTTTTTTTAGGAGGTCTCATGCGCAAACATCCGACGATCTTGAAATGGACCCTGGCCGTGGCGATCCTGGTCCTGCTGCCGCTGACGTACGCGGCCGGCCAGTCGACGGCCAAAAGGCCTATAACGTACGACGCCTATAACGGCTGGCGCTCGATCCAGGGTACGCAGATCTCCCGGGACGGCGCTTGGCTGGCCTATGCCCTGACCCCCCAGGACGGGGACGGCGAGCTTGTCGTCCGCGATTTGAAAACGGACAAGGAATACAGGGCCGGGAGAGGCAGCGCGCCCGTCATTACGGTCGACGGAAAATTCGTCGTCTTCACCGTCCTTCCGCTCAAAGACGAGGTGGACAAGGCCAAGAAAGAAAAGAAGAAACCCGAAGAACAACCCAAGAACACCCTGGGCATCATGAACCTGGCCACCGGAGAGATCACCACGGTCGAGCGGGTCAAAAGCTACAAGGTGGCCGAGGAGTCGGGCGCTTTTGTGGCTTATCTTCTGGAGCCTCCCTTGAAGAAGTCCGAGGAGAAAGCCGCCGACAAGAAAGAAAGCGCCGAGAAGAAAGAGCCTGAAAAAAAAGAGCCCGCGGCCAAGGTTGAACCCGAAAAAAAGGCGCCCGCGGCGCCTGCGGCCGAGAAGAAGGAAGAGGCGAAGGACGCCAAGAAAAAGAAGGAAAAAAAGCACGAGCCCGGCAACGAACTCGTCATCCGCGAACTGGCCACGGGCAAGAGCGTGACCATCAACGAGGTCACGGAATATGTCTGGAACAAGCCCGGAACGTGGCTGGCCTACGCCGTCATGTCCAAGAAGCCTGAGGACGACGGCGCCTTTGTCCGGAAAGCGGCCGACGGGATGACGATCGCCCTCTTCAAAGGCCAGGGCAATTATAAAGGCTTCGCCTTTGATGAAAAGGGAACCCAGCTGGCGTTTATGAACGACCGCGATGAATGGAAGAACGACGTCAGCCTCTTCAAGCTCTATCACTGGGCCGAGCCGGCCGTGGCGGCCGCCGAGGCCGCGTCCGGCGCGGCGAAAAGCATGCCGCCGGGGATGGCGGTCAGCGAGAACGGCGCCCTCAGCTTCTCCAAGGACGGGACGAAGGTGTTCTTCGGATATGCCGCTCCGCCTAAACCCGAGCCGGCCGAGGACGCCCCCGAGCCGACCAAGGTGGATATCTGGTCCTGGACGGATGCCGATCTTCAGCCCATGCAGAAGGTCAACGCCGACCAGGAGAAGAAACGGTCGTACCGGGCCGTTATCCATCTCAAGGAGAAAAAGCTCGTCCCGCTGGCCGCCCCCGATATGCCCACGATCACCCTGTCCGACGACGCCAAGCTCGTCCTCGGCTCGTCCGACATGGCCTACCGGCAGCTCGTCTCCTGGGACCAGGGCTATGGCGATTTCTACCTGGTCAACATCATGGACGGCTCGCGGAAAAAGCTCCTCGAGAAATTTCCGGGGAACCTCAGTTTCTCTCCGGGCGGACAGTATCTCCTCTATTTCAATGAAATGGACAGGAACTGGTATTCTTATCGTCTTTTGGACGGGAAAACCTTCAACCTGACCGCGAAGCTGGGGGTGAACTTCCATCAGGAGGAGGCCGATACGCCGAGCGAACCCGGCTCGTATGGGAGCGGCGGCTGGACCGAGGGCGACAAGACGGTCCTCCTCTATGACCGCTACGATATCTGGGAAGTGAAGCCCGACGGGACCGGCGGCCGGACGGCGACGAACGGTCTCGGCCGGAAGAACGAGCTGGTGTTCCGCTACGTGCGTCTGGACCGGGACGAGAAGACCGTCCCGACCAAAAACCCGGTCCTTCTTACGACGACCGACGACAAAACCAAGGCTTCCGGGTATTACAGGATCACGCTGGCGAACCAAGCCGACCCGGCCAAGGTCGTCATGCTCGATAAGCGCTTCGGCGCCCTCCAAAAGGCCAAGAACGCCGAGACGTATATTTTCACCCTGTCCCGGTTCGAAGAATTTCCCAACCTGTGGGTGAGCGGCCCGGATCTCTCCGGCATGAAAAAGGTGAGCGAGGCGAATCCGCAGCAGGCCCATTATATCTGGGGCAAGTCCGAGCTCATCCATTACCTCAACTCCGACGGGGTGACGCTCGACGCGATCCTGACCAAGCCCGAGAATTTCGATCCTTCGAAAAAGTATCCGCTGATGGTCTATATCTACGAGAAACTGGCCCAGGGTCTGCACAACCACGGCGTACCGTCGCCGGGGACGAGCATCAATCCCGCGCGCTACGTCAGCAACGGCTACATCCTCCTCCAGCCCGACATCGTCTACGAGATCGGATATCCCGGCGCGAGCGCGATGAAATGCGTCCTGCCGGCCATTCAGAAGGTCGTCAACGAAGGCTACATCGATCCGAAGCGGATCGGCATCCAAGGGCACAGCTGGGGCGGCTACCAGATCACTTATATGATCACCCAGACCGATATCTTCGCCGCCGTCCAGGCCGGCGCCTCCGTTTCCAATATGACCAGCGCCTATGGCGGCATCCGCTGGGGCTCGGGCATGGTCCGCGAGTTCCAGTACGAGAAGACCCAGAGCCGGATCGGAGCGACCCTTTTCAACCGGGCCCTGCAGTTCATCGAGAACTCGCCGGTCTTCTGGGCGGAGCGGGTCCGGACGCCATATCTCACCATCCATAACGACGAAGACGACGCCGTTCCCTGGTACCAGGGCATCGAGTTCTTCACCGCCCTGCGCCGGCTCGGCAAAGAAGCCTACATGTTCGTCTACAACGGCGAGAAGCACGGCCTGCGGGAGCGCGAGAACCAAAAGCATTGGACAGTCCATCAGGACGAATTCTTCGACCATTTTCTCCTCGGCAAGCCCAAGCCGGAATGGATGGAGAAGGGCGTCCCGTATCTCGAAAAGGGCAAGCGCGACGTCACTCCGCTCTATAAGCCGGAAAAGAAGAAATGATCGCAACGGTGAACCCACACCGAATTCTCCCGAATTCGGTGTGGGTTCACCGGGCCAACGCGGGGATCTCCCCGCTTTATTGAACTGCCGCGGGGCCTGTGCTATAGTGTCGAATCGCGATAGGAAAGGACTTGAACGGAGAGGAGCTTAGCCATGCTAGATAGACTCCAGGACGCCTTGATGGCCGGCAAAAAAGCCGACGTGGAGACGCTCGTCGACCAGGCCCTGGCGGAGAGAATCCCCACCCGCCGCATCCTGAACGAAGGCTTGATCGCGGGCATGGAAAAGCTCGGGGTGATGTTCAAGAACAACGAAGTTTTCATCCCCGAGGTCCTTGTCGCCGCCCGGGCGATGAACGCGGGTCTGACCAAGCTCGAACCCTATCTCATCAAGGACAAGATCGAGCCGAAAGGCCTGGTCGTCATCGGCACCGTCAAAGGCGACCTTCACGACATCGGCAAGAACCTCGTGGCCATGATGCTCAAAGGCTCGGGCTACAAGATCGTCGACCTCGGCGCGGACGTGGCACCGGACCGATTCGTCGACGCCGCCCGGCAGAACAAGGCCGACGTGGTGGCTCTTTCGGCCCTCCTGACGACGACCATGATCCAGATGAAGGCCGTCATCCAGGCGGTCCTGGCGGCCGGATTGACCATGCCGGTCATCGTCGGCGGCGCCCCCCTGACCCAGGACTACGCGGACCAGATCGGGGCCAAGGGCTATGCCGCCGACGCGGCCAGCGCCGTCGACATCGTCCATCGGCTGATGGCCAAGTGACGGCCGGGCGGCGAGCCCTCCTCTTGCATTTGTAAATCCCGAAAAATTGATTTAAAATTCAGGGGTTGACAGGTCTTCAGAAGGAGAGCTGCATGAATTACCAAAAATCCCTGATTCTTCTGATCGCGGTCTTGACCGCGGCCGTCCCGTTCCTGGCCAAGGATAAGATCGTCGAAAGCAAATGGACCCCGATGCCCGTCCAGATCGACGGCAAGAACGCCGATTGGGACCTGGACGTTCTGGAAATCAACACCAGCGAATGGGTTCGATATGGTTTCAAAAACGACGCGACCCACCTTTATTGTCTTTTCATTTTCGACGAATCGAAGACCGTCAGCTCCATCAACGAGACCGGCCTGACCTTCTGGCTCAATTTCGAAGGCAAAGAGAAAAAAGTCTATGGTCTGAAGTTCTTCCCCCATCAGGTCAGCGGCGAAGAGCTTATCAAGGAGCTGGAGAAGGAGGGCCAGACGGTCCCGGAGGAAAAGAAAAAGGAGTTCCTTGCCTCCAAAGCGCCCTTCATGCTTTACGGCTGCGAGGCGGTCGACAAAAAAGAGAAGGTCATCCCTCACCCCGGGAAGGGGATCGCGACCTTTAGGACGGGTGTCGTCCCGAACAAATCGGGAGGCAAAGACAGACAGGGCAGGCCCCTTCGGGACCTGGTCTACGAATTCGTCATCCCCGTGACCCTGTTCGTCGACCCGACGACCAAGACGCCGTTCGACGCCGCGAAGCCTTTCAAGATCGGCTTCGAATGGGGCGGCGCGACCGCCGATTTCGTCAAGGCCCAGGCGGCCCGCCTCGGCGACCAGGGCGCCACGGCCAGGGCGGGCGGCGCCAACCAGAGCACGGAGAACGCCGGATTCGGAGCGCCGAGCGCCGAGTTGGCCAGCATGCGCCGGAACCTCCCTAAAAAGTACGACTTCTGGATCGATCTGAAGTTCGCCCAGAACCAATAATCGCGATTAGAGGGGAATCGCCACCAGGATCGCGCCGGCGAAGGCGAGGACAACCGCCGCCAGTTTCAGCGGCGTGATGCGTTCCTTCAAAAAGATCGCCGCGAGGATGAAAATGAAGATGGTGCTCATCTGATTGAGCGCCGCGGCGATCGACGCCTGCGTAAATTTCATCCCTCCCATCCATATCACCAGCGACAAGTACGAAGCCAGGAACGACGCCGGGACCAGGAGGCGGACGTTTTCGAGCGATCGGAGAGGTTTCACGATGGCCCGCCGTCCGGGCCGGACGGCGATGGTCAATCCGACGAAGACGGCTCCGCTGGTCAGGCGGACGAAGCTGGCCCAGATCAGGGAGGCGTGGCTGAGGACGGGTTTCATCAGAACGATCCCGGCGGCCGAAAAGAACATGGACAGGACGCCGGCCCCGATCCCGGCCAGCAGGGTCCGGCGCGAGATCTGAGCTTCGCTCTTCCGCCGGGTGATCAGGAACACGGCCAGGACGATGAAGCCCACGCCGGCCGACTGGACCGGGTTCATCCGCTCGCCGAGGAAGAGGATCGAGAGGCCGATGACGAACGGGACGTAGGCGCAGTCGACGATGGCCGTCAGCTCGGCCCCGAGCTTGTTGAGGGCGATGAACAACAGCGTGTCGGCGACGGCGATGCCCAGGAGACCGCTCAATAAAAGTAGAAGATAGTGGTGTCCGGGCAGGGCGGGGAGGAAGGATTCGCCGCTGACGACCAGGGTCAGGGCGAAGAGCGACGCCGCCAGCGCGCTCTTGAACAGGTTCATCCCCAGGGCATGGACGCGTTGTCCGACGACGCGGAAAATGATGATGGCGAAGGCCCAGATCAGGGCGGAGAGGACGGACAGAGTTTCTCCGAGATGGGGAAGCGAGGTCAGCGAATCGAACAGACCGTGCATGGAAAAAGCTCTTATAGCAGATACGCCCCGGCCGGTCAAATGTCCGGTTTGCCGTTTTGACTTTGTTTTGCCGTTTGTGTTTAATGGACGCATGCAAATTTTCGGGCTCCACTGGCTGGATTTTTCGATCATCATCGTCTATCTCGCGGCTATGCTGGCCCTCGGCCGCTGGGCGTCCCGCCGGACGAAGACCGAAGGTGATTTTTTCATGGCCGGCCGCAAGCTCGGCAAGTTCTATCAGTTCTTCCTGAACTTCGGAGCCTCGACCAACGCCGACCAGGCCGTCGCCGTTTCGAGGGAGATCTACCGCCAGGGCATCGGCGGCATGTGGATCCAATACCTAGTCCTATTCCTGACGCCCTTTTACTGGTTCACCACGGCCTTCATGCGCCGCTCGCGGCTCCTCACCCTGGGCGATTTCTTCGCCGAGCGCTTCAAAAGCCGCTTCCTGGCCGCGGCCTTCGCCGTCTTCACCCTGGTCATGGCCTTCATCGGCGGCGGGGTGAGCTATATGGTCGCGGGGAAGATGATCCAGGCGCTCACGCCCAAACCCGAGGCAATCTACACGGCCGCCGAGCGCCGGAGCGTCGAGATGTTCCAGGAGTATCAGGAATTGAAAAAAGTCCTGGACGCGGGACTCACCGCCGAACAAAAGGCCCGCTACGAGGAGCTCAACGACCGGAACAAACACGGCGAGCTCCGCGCTTTCATATCCTACACCGATCCGATGGTCGTCTATCTCATTTTCGCCGTCGTGGTCAGCCTTTATACGGTCTGGGGCGGTTTCATCGCCGCGGTCTGGACCGACGTCGTCCAGGGCTTCCTCATCGTCATCTTTTCGGTGATGCTCATCCCCCTCGGGCTGGCCCGGATAGGCGGTTTCGCCGGACTTCATGCCCGGGTCCCGGATTTCATGTTCAATCTCTTCGGCTCGGTCACGACCTCGGAATATGCCTGGTATACGATCCTGGCCATGGTCCTGGCGAACCTGGTCTCGATCATCGCCTCGGCGCCCATGATGCAGACGGCGGGATCGGCCAAAACCGAAAACACGGCCCGATTCGGGATGATCATGGGCATGTATTTCAAGCGGTTCCTGATGATCTTCTGGGCCCTGGCCGGGCTGCTGGCCGTGGGCTTGTTCGGCGGCAAGCTCCACGACCCCGACCTGATCTGGGGGGTCATGACCCGCGAACTCCTCTTCCCAAGCGCCGTCGGGCTCATGCTCGTCGGGATCCTGGCGGCCAACATGTCCACCTTGAGCGCCAACGCCGTCTCCTACGGGGCGCTCTTCATCCGGAACATCTACCAACCGCTCGCGCCGCGGAGATCGGAACGGCATTACCTGACGGTCGGCAAGATCGCCCTGGCCCTGACGCTCGTCGGCGGCGTCGGGACGGCCCTCTTCGTCGGTAATCTGCTCTATCTCTTCCAATACTTCATCTCCCTGCCGGCGGTGTTCGGCGCTTCGATTTGGCTCGGATTCATCTGGCGTCGCGTGACAAAAGGGGCGGTCATCATCCAGATCTTCGCCTGCTTCACCATCTTCGCCGTGATCCCCAACGTCTTCCAGGCGTGGACCTGGGCCCGGACGAATCCCGCCTTCCTGCTGGAGACGAAACCCAAGACGGTGATGATCACGACCGGGGCTCTGCGGGAGGATGTGACCGAGGGGCGGGCGGAACGGATCGGCCAAAAGATCCGGAAACCGCACCTGATCGAGCCGGCGGCGGTCTTTTTCGAAAAAGTGGCCCGGATCGATCCGGACGATCCCCGTTCCCCGAAGATCGGCATCGGCCGCTTCAACGCCGAGGTCTGGGTCTTGAGCTGGATCGGCATCGATCTCACGAACTTCACCAAAGCCCGGCTGAGCGCCGCCCGGTTCTTTTTCGACGCGTTGTTTCCGTTCCTCCTCCTGTTCCTGATCAGTTGCGTGACCAGGCCGGCGCCGAAAGAAGCCTTGGACCGTTTTTTCGGCCGGATCCATACGGCCGTCCAGCCGACTCCCGAACTGGACGCCCAGGCCGTTCAGGACGCCTACGATCATCCCGACAAGTTCAGGGCGCGAAAGGTCTGGCCGCGCTCCCAATGGGAGATCATGAAGCCGGGCCGGATGGACATCATCGGGTTCGGCGGGAGCTGGGTCCTGGTCGGGATCATCATCCTTTTGCTCTGGCTCATGGTCTCGATCAAATAGCGAAGCCGGTCCATGAAGGACATCAGAGACCTTTCCTTCGATGAATGGAGGGATGAGCTCGTCCGGATCGGCGAGCCGGCCTTTCGGGCCGGGCAGATCTTCGACTGGATTTACAAAAAGGGCGCGACCCGGTTCGAGGACATGACCAATCTGGGCCGCGATCTCCAAGAGAAACTCGGCCGGGCTTATCTCGTCGGAAGGCTTGAACTGTTCGGCGTCTTACGGTCCAAGGACCGCGCCGAAAAATACGTTTTCCGCCTTCATGACGGCTCCCGTATCGAGTCCGTGCTGATCCCGGCCGGCAACCGGGCGACCGTCTGCGTCTCGACCCAGGTCGGCTGCAAGTACGCCTGCGCCTTCTGCGCCAGCGGCCGCCGCGGTTTCGTCCGCCACCTGACGCCTTCGGAGATCGTCGGCCAGGTCCTCTTCCTCAGGGACCATATCGATACCGCCTTGACCAACATCGTCTTCATGGGCATGGGCGAGCCGTTCGATAACTTTGAGAACCTGATCAAGGCCATCCTCATCCTCAATTCCCCGCACGGGCTCGGCATCGCCGCGCGGCGGATGACCGTTTCGACGGCGGGGATCATCCCCGGCATCGAGAGATTTAAGAAGCTCGGGCTCCAGGTCAATCTGTCGATCTCCCTCCATGCCGCGACCGACGCCAAGCGGTCCGGGCTGATGCCGGTCAATAGAAAATACCCCCTGGAAAAGCTCCTCGCGGCTTGTGAGGATTATTTGAGGGAAGGAGGCCGGAAGCTTACCCTCGAATATGTCCTGATCAAAAAAGTCAACGACGGGGCGGAGGATGCCGCGCGCCTGGCCCGGATCGCGGCCCGCCTCAAAGCGAAGATCAATTTGATCCCTTTCAGCCCCGTCATCGGCCTGGCGTTCGAAGTCCCGGAAGAAGGGCGCGTCCTGGATTTCCGGCGAAAGCTCGAGGCCGGAGGGGTTCCCGTGACTTTGCGTCATTCCAAAGGGCGGGATATCCAGGCCGCCTGCGGCCAACTGGCGGGCATATAAATAGGGACAGAATGCGTCGTCCCCCTTTTTCCAGGCCACGAATTTCTTGGGGCTAACGAAGGTTCAGTATGGCCAATGTTTCAATGTGCGGCGTGTGCGGGAAAAAATCGTAGGCGCGGACGGCTTTGATCCGATAG
>JAPKZI010000108.1 GCA_026393865.1 Candidatus Aminicenantota bacterium | reverse complement strand
GCCGCCGCGTCGCGAACGAGGGTTCTCGGATGAACGACGATGAAGGAGGTTATCATGATAAAACCTAACGACAAGAAAAAAAGGAGCGTCATCCTGAGCTTGGCCTTGTCCCTGTTTCTTGCGAGAGGGATCTGTTTCATGGTCGCCTGCGGCGCCGCCGAAAAGGAGGCTCCCCGCCCTCGGCCAGCTGCTAAAGCGGATCGAGGCCCAGACCGAGCGTTTTCCCCGGCTTCTCATTGAAAATAAGGGCGTCACGGGGAGCGTCCATTTTCGGCGACTGAATCCCGTTCTCGTCGCACCGCTAAGAAGGATTGTGGCCGACGAGGTCCGCCGAAAGGCCGGGGCTTTCGTCGTCACCGAAGGCAAGAAAGTTCTCGAAATCCGGCCCGAGCTCGATTGGGGCAAGGGCATGGGTATCCGCAAGCTCATGAGGTGGCTGCCGCGGGAGCCGGAAGCGCTGCGGATCTTCATCGGCGACGATCGAACGGACGAAGACGCGTTCAGAGCGCTCGGCGGGGATTCGATCACCATTCACGTCGGCCGGGGGAGGGCGACCCGAGCCCGCTATCGTCTTCCCGACGTCGAGCACGTCTGGGCGTTCTTGGCGAATTGCCTCCGTCTGTTGCGGGACGTAAAATAATATCATTCGTTAAAGAGCAGGGGTATAGAGTACCTCAGGCCGAAGAGGGAATCAGCCGGGTTAGCCGTACCGAGTTTGACCGCCAAGGTGTTCGATATTTTCTGTTTATTCTTTATAGCCGACCAGGTCCAGGATAAAGGCAAACTGAAAGGCGGTTTCGCGGAGCCTGCGGAAACGCCCCGAAGCGCCGCCGTGCCCGGCCTCCATATTCGTCTTCAGGATGAGCAGGTTCTTGTTGGTCTTTGTCGCTCGCAGCCTGGCCACCCATTTCGCGGGTTCGAAGTACTGGACCTGGGAATCGTGCAGTCCCGTCGTCACAAGAAGGGCGGGGTACGGCTTGGGCCTCACATTATCGTAGGGTGAGTAGGTCATCATATATTCGTAATAAACGGGATCGTTGGGATTGCCCCATTCATCGTATTCTCCCGTCGTCAGCGGGATGGAAGGGTCGAGCATCGTCGTCACCACGTCCACGAAGGGGACGGCGGCGATGACCCCCTTGAACAAGTCCGGCCGCAAATTGACTACGGCGCCCATGAGAAGCCCCCCGGCACTCCCGCCCTGGGCGAAGAGCTTGTCCGGAGCTGTATAGTGATGCCGCACGAGATATTCCCCGCAGGAGATAAAATCGGTGAACGTGTTCATTTTTTTGAGGAGCTTGCCGTCCTCGTACCAGGACCGTCCCATTTCATCTCCGCCCCGGATATGAGCGATGGCATAGGTAAAGCCCCGGTCAAGGAGGGATAGGCTTGAGGCGTTGAAGCCCGGGTCCATCGAAGCGCCATAGGAGCCGTATCCGTAGAGGAGCAGCCGGCCTTCGCCCTTGTCCCGAGACCCCTTTCTATAAACCATCGAGATGGGAATGAGTGTGCCGTCGTAGGCGGGGGCGTAAAGCCGCTCGGTCTCGTAGTTTTCCGGCCGGAATCCGCCCAGGACCTCCTGCTGCTTGAGCATCTTCTGTTCTCGGGTTTTCATGTTGAATTCATAGACGGTCATGGGTGTCGTCATGGACGTATAAGAATAGCGGAGGAGCTCGGTGTCGAGTTCGGGGGTTGGAGTCGGCATGGCCATGTAGGCTTTGTCAGGGAATTCAAGGTAGGTGCCTTCTTTCTCCCCCCAGGGGATGATCCGGATTTGGGAAAGACCGTTTTTTCTTTCAGCCAGGACAAGGTAATTCTTGAAGAGGTCGAACCCGGAAAGAAGAACGGCATCGCGATGAGGAATGACCTCACGCCAGCTGGCCCTGTCCGTCCGGCCGGGTTCAGCTTCCATCAGTCGAAAATTCCTGGCCTGGTCGTTGGTCAGGATGTAAAACCGGTCGCCCAGGTGATCCACCTGGTACTCCAGGCCGCGGGTTCGGGGCTGGAAGACGGTGAATTCACCCTGCGGTTGGTTCGCGTCCAGGTAGCGATATTCCGAAGTCAAAGTGCTGTTCGAGGTGATAAGGATGTATTTTTTGGAACGACTGTGACTCACATAGACGCTGAAGGTATCGTCGCTTTCATGGAAGATTTCCTTGTCGTTTTTCGCGGGCGTTCCCAGGACATGTCTGAAGATCTTGTAGAACCTGAGGGATTCGTCGATCGCCGGGTAGAAGATGGTCTTGTTGTCGTTGGCCCAGACAATCGAACCCCCGGTCATCGTGATTTCCTCGGCGTACAACTTGCCGCTCTTAAGGTTTTTAAAATAGATCTTGTACTGGCGGCGCGAGACCGTGTCCACGCTGTAAGCCAGCAGGGTATTGTCGGGGCTGACGGCATAGCCGCCGATGTTGAAAAAGGACTGTCCGGCGGCCATCTTGTTCCCGTCGAGCAACACCTCTTCCTTGGCCTGGAGCGTTTTCGCCTTGCGACAGTAGACAGGGTAATCCTTTCCTGATTCAAATCGCGTATAGTACCAATAGCCGTTCTCGAAAAAGGGGACAGACATATCGGTCTGCTTGACCCGCCCGACCATTTCATTGTAGAGCTTCTCCTGGAGCGCTCCCGTGTGTTTTGTCATCGCTTCGGCGTACGCGTTTTCCGCCTTCAGGTAATCCATGACTTTGGGGTTTGCGCGCTCGTTGAGCCAGTAATAGTCATCGACGCGGGTCTGGCCATGGATGGTCAATTCCTTCTTGATTTTTTCCGCCACGGGCGGCTGCACCGTCTCTTGGGCGACTCCCAAGACGGATACTGCCGCCAGCAGAGAAAGAGCCAAACCGGTGGCGATCAGGCCCTTAATTCTTAAGAAAGAAGGTTTATTCATGGGTTTCTCCTTGGGCTGAAAGGCTTGAATTTCAGAATGCTATATCATCACCCGCGGCCTGTCAATTTGTCACAGGCTCTTGATCTGAATAAGAGAGTTATTTCATCTGCGCCTTCGGGCTAAGGCGATGTTCCATCCTGCCAGGAGACCCAGGATGACCAAGATCGCGGCCCACATGGGGCCCTCTTTCAGCCAATAAAAGACGTTCTTGCTGACCGGGCTGTCGTAGGGCGCGTTTTTATCGATCAGCGATTCCACCTCCGCCGTCCTTTTTTCGTCCCAATAATAAGGCGACCGGCGGAGCGTCTCGCCGAAATATTTTTCGAGGATGCGATTTTCTTTCCAGGCGATGAAAAATTCGCTCCTTTTTGCTTTGAGCCTGGCGGCGCTCCATCCCGAGGCGAATCTCTTGTCCCGCCGGAAGAGATGGACCCGCATTTCGTAAAGGAAGGGAAAATCCAAGGTGGTGTGGGAGGCCAAGAATTCGTCGTAGCCGCGGTTCTTCCAGTCGGTCAGGATCTGTCCGTAGGGACTTGCCTGTTCGCGGTCCGTTTTCTGGAGCCAGGCGATGGTCAGCCTGGAATAAAACGTCCCGATTTCCGGATCCTCATGCTTGAGGATAGATTCTCTCATCGGCTCCTGCCGTTCGAGGGGGGCGAGAAAGGGCAGTCCGCTTGCCAGGGCGGATGTCCGCGCGGGCGTATTGGACAGACACAGGCCGAGGACGACGAGATCGACGGCGAAAAGGATCGAGACGGTTCGGACGGATCGCGTCGCTAGACCGGCCGAAGCGAGCTTCGGCCGCAGGCCCATTCCGAGGGCGAGAAGGACGAGCCCTACGGCCAAGGCGTTCATGCCCACGTCCGGCAGGTCCCAATAGCGGCCGGGCGCGATCCACTGGATGATCTCGTCCAAAATCCCGACCAGAGCGCCCGAAAAAAACGCCGCCGGATAGACGGCCGCGTCGGGGATCGAGAAACGCCAGGCCCGGAACAGCAGGCATCCGAGGAGGCCGTATTCGAGATAGTGGGCGCCCTCGGAGGGATTGGTGATTCCGGCCAGGCCGATATAGAAATACAGCCCGGCGAAGAGGGCGAGCCAGATGTATTGAGAAATCCGCCTGATTTTCAGCCGGAAGAACAGAACATAAAGGACGGCAAGGAACGCGCCGGCGACGAAGGCGAGGAGGAGGGTGATAAAAAACGACGCTCCGAAATGGGCGGAAGTGAACTTCTGAATGGCCCGGGCGAAGGGGATAACGAAAAATATGGCCAGACTGCACAGGCCGACTAGAAACCAGGCTAAAAATTTCTTTCCCTTTTCCCCGATCACTTGACCCGCTTCATGACGCCCGTCTGGTAGCATTCATAATCCTTGCCCGGCGTGGCGAGATCAAAGGTCATCTGAAACTCGTTCGGATTCAATATCTTGTAGGTCAATCGGGCCTTGAATTCCGGGGGAAGATTCTCCAATTGCTCGCTGACGAAGATGAACGTCTTACCCTCGTCGAGAATCTTCTTGCAGATGTATTGGTTGACGAACCCCTCGACGTGGAACTGGCGGAAGACGTAGAACTTCCGGGCTTGGTCATAACTGAAAAGGCCGATGTCCTCGTGGAACTCGCCCTTCGGATTCTTCTCCTGAGGATCGAACCGCGTTTCGTTCTTGACCTGGAGGAACCGGCCGCGCAGGATGAATTGATAGTCCTGTTTCCCTTTGGATAGGCCGTTTCTGCCTTCTCCCTGACCCTGCCAGCTGCCGACGAAGAAGCGGAACGGCGCCCAGACATCGGCTTCCTTCTGAGGAGGGGGCGGATTCGTCTGTGAACTCAAGAGGGTCGGGACGAGAAGAACCAGAACGATCCAAAATGTAAAAACTGTCTTTTTCATACGGTCATTTTACCAGAATCGGGTGACATGCACTTATTTTTTTGGTAATTTAGTCCCGTCGAGTTTTGAATGAGGCCGGCGCCCGTCGCCGGATCCCGAAAGGAGCGACGCTCATGTACGACTTCAGCCAAAAACGACCCGAGATTCATCCGGACACCTTCATCGCCGAGGGGGTTCGCATCATCGGCCGGGTCGTCCTCGACGCGGGCGTGAGCGTCTGGTACAACAGCGTCCTCCGCGCCGACGTGGCCGACATCCTCATCGGCCGCAACTCCAATATCCAGGACAACTGCGCCGTTCACGTCGATTTCGACCTGAACACGGTGCTCGGGGAGAACGTGACCGTCGGTCACGGCGCGATCCTCCATGCCTGCACGATCGGGGACAACTGCATCATCGGCATGGGCGCCGTCATTCTCGACGGGGCGGTCATTCCCCGTAATTCCATCGTCGGGGCCGGTTCTCTCGTCCCTCCGCGGAAAACCTATCCCGAGGGCTCGCTCATCCTCGGTTCTCCGGGCAAGGTCGCCCGCAAGCTGACCGACGAAGAGATCGCCCATCACCCCCGGCATGCCGCGGAATACGTCGCCTTCTGGAAGGCGTACATCGAAAAGGGGATCGGCAAGTTTTGACATCTCCCTGACTGAGTGCTATGTTACCTGCATAAGCGCCGAAGGGGTGCGCAGGCATGGACAGATTCATCGGGAGCCGACTCCGCAAAGCCCGGGAGGCCGTCGGCCTGTCCCGGGGCGCCTTCGCCCGGGCCATCGATCTTTCCTCCGAATACATCTCGCGCCTCGAGGCCGAGAAGCGGACGCCGTCCTTCTCCACCCTCCAGAAGATCGCCGCCTATCTCAACCGCGACATCGCCTACTTCTTCCATGAGAAAGCCGCTCCATCCGATTCCTTCACCCTTCTTTTCCGGGCCGAGAGCGTGGACGACCGCGCCCGCGAGGAGCTCCAGAAATTCCGGCGCTACTGCGACGAATACCTCCGCCTGGAGACCGTCACCGGCCGCCGACTCGAGCCCGGGCCGATCTATGGGCCGGCCATTCCGGCCGAACGCATGGCCGACGAGGAGCGCCGCCGGCTGGGCCTCGGCGACGAGCCGGTCCGCGATGTCTTCGCCCTCGTCGAGGCCAACGGCTGCCGCGTCCTGCGCCTGCCTATGCCCGAGGACTCCAAGGTTTCGGGCGTCTTTATCTATCTGGAACAGAAGGAGGCCGCCTTCGCCCTGGTCAACTCCGCCCAGTCGATCGGCCGGCAGGTCTTCAGTGCCGCTCACGAATACTGCCATTACCTCAAGGACCGCAACGGCGGCCCGGTCATCGACAATCCCGAGGTCTTCGTCGACGAGATCGTCTCGCTCTACCACCCCCGCGAGGTCTTCGCCCAAACCTTCGCCGCCCGCTTTCTCATGCCGCCGGCCAAGGTCCGGGAGATCATCGAGAAGGACCTGCGCGTTCCCTCGCCGCAGCGCCTGGCCTTCGATGAGGTGATCTATCTGAAGCGCTATTTCGGGGTGAGCACGCTGGCGATGCTCCGGACATTGCGCGGGCTGGGGGCGGTCGGCCGCGGACAGCTCGAAGAATACGCCAAGCTCGATCCCGATGCCCGGGAAAAAGAGATCTTCGGCGGCGTTTCGGGAGGGAACGGCGAAAAGGGAAGCGGCGGGGAGGGCGAAACGGGGGCCGTGGCGAAAGCGATCGGATCGATCGGGGCGGCGGCCGGCCTGCTGGTCAGGTCCCGGCGCCGGGTCATCCCGTCCGACCGGTTCAAACTGCTCCAGCGGGAGGCGGCCAAAAAGGTCACCCGGGACAGGCCGGGGCGAAAATCCGTCCAAAAGTCCCTTCCGGAAACGTGAGTCGCAGGGAGTCCTCATGAACAAAACCGTCAAATATCTGGTCTATTTTCTTCTCTTCGACATCGTCGTTGTCGGCGGTTACTTCGTCTACAAGGCCTTGAAGGGCGGGAGCGGCCGGGACCTCTCCGCCTTCGAATGGGTCACGGTCGACGCGGCGTATGCGCCGAGGGACGCCGTCGAAGAGTTCATCAAGAACGACGCTCAAGCGCGGAACGCCCTTCCGGTCTATATCAAAAATTACGGCCATGACCCGAAGGTCCTGGCCAAGTTCAAGGGCAAACAGTTCGCCAAACCGAACCCGACCGTCCTCGGCATGTTCTTCAAGGGCCTCGACGACTGGATGATCGTGGACATCAAGTACAAGACCGAGACCGAGCGCGAGGTCCAGCGGACCATGCTTTACGTTTTCGAGGCCAAACAGTGGAAGGTCGGCGATACGGGATCGCTTCTGAAGTAAACGACGATCGTGGGGGGGGCGTCGAGTGACGCCGGTCAGGACCCCAGGCGGAAGGTGATCTTCTTCGACTTGGAGATCGTGACGCGGCCGCCGATGGGGACGGCCATGAGATCGCGGGTGATATTGTGGCCGAAATTGGAGACGGCCAGGATCGGCAGGGGAGAACCGTGCTTCCGGCGTCCCCGGATCACGTCGTGCAAATACGTCAGGATGAACTTTAAGGCCACCCGCTGGTTCTTTTTGTAGTTATGGTTCCGGCTGTATTGATACATCGAGCCGATGACGATGCCCCGGATCTTTTGCAGGACGCCGTGGCGCCGCAGGGCGGCCAGTAGCCGATGCAGGTCCTCGACGTCGACCTGGATGTCCTCGATGAAGAGGATGTGCCGGCGCCAGCTGAACTTGGGCGGTTTCTCCCGGTTCAGGAAGTTGACGAAGGTCGACAAGTTGCCGCCGATGGGGATGCCGGAGATCCGGCGCGGCGGCGGAGGCGTCAGCCAGCGCTTGCCCTGGTAGTGGATCTCTTCACCCTGGATCAGGGGAAAGATCTTCTTGGAGTTGCCCTTGCTCAGCTTGAGCGTCGGAAAATAGACCACGGGGACGCGGGCGTGGTGGTAGATCTCGCAGAGCAGGAAGGTGAAGTCGGAGAAGCCGATGAAGATCGGCCGCCGGTTCCGGATGACCCGGTAATCGATCTTGTCGATCTTGAAGGCCAGGTCCTCGGCGCCCGTCCCGCCGGCGATGGAAATGATCAGATCGTAATCCCGGATGACCGTCTTGAAGTGCGCGGACCGGTCGTCCGCCGAGGCCGTCACATGGTCGATCTGCTCGTCCGTCGAGAACAGGTACGGGCTGAAATAGATCTCCTTGGCGCCCAACCCCTTTCTGATCAGGCCGGCCGTCCGGTTGAGGGTGCTTTTGGCGTTGCGCGGAAGGCACGTGGACGGAGCGATGAAGCCGACTTTTTCTATGGTCTTTTCTGACATGGACGTTCGAAACTAACTAAACTAGCAGAAACGGACCGTCGATGCAATGGGCCGGGCGGCGGAAATGGATCTGAAATCTCTATAAAGTATTGAAAATAAATTATATAGATATATTTTCCAAAGAGATCAGCCGCTCCCCGGTCCGGTGAGGCGAAAATGGCGAGCACGAGCCGAAAAAGCGCGTAAGAATAATAATATCAGCTAGTTGCTGGAGCAAGGCCCGGAAATTTCGGGGAAAAACGGACTATGCCCGAAATTCAGATGAAAAGGGCTCGACGGTTAGAACTCGCAGGACTTCTTTTTGTTCTTTTCATAATACTTCTGGTGGTATTCCTCGGCTTTGGTGAACTCGCCCGCCGGCACGATTTCGGTCACGACGTGTTTTTTGAACGAGCCCGATTGTTCGACCTCGGCTTTCACTTTTTCCGCGGCCAGCCTCTGGCCCGGGTCGTGATAGAAGATCGCGGAACGGTACTGTTTCCCGACGTCGGGGCCTTGGCGGTTGAGCTGGGTCGGGTCGTGGAGGCTGAAGAAGCGGCGGACCA
The DNA here is from genome assembly GCA_026393865.1 of Candidatus Aminicenantota bacterium. Classification (GTDB taxonomy): domain Bacteria; phylum Acidobacteriota; class Aminicenantia; order Aminicenantales; family UBA4085; genus JAPKZI01. The sequence goes on along the minus strand of JAPKZI010000108.1, from coordinate 19,663 downwards.
GCTCCTCGTAGCTGGTCAGGGCAGGGTCGAACGTCACCTGGATCGCCTCGGCGTGTCCGGTGGCGTCGGTGCAAACGTCGGCGTAGGACGGGTTCTTCGTGACGCCGCCCGTGTAGCCGACGGCCGTGCTCAATACGCCGGGGACCTGGCCGAACTTATATTCGACCCCCCAGAAACAGCCGGCGGCGAAGGTCGCCGTCTCGGTCGGAGCATCGGCCTTCGCGGCCGCTGGGACGCACTGGATCATGGCCTTGTACTGCTCGGGGGTCAGGGTCTTTTTCCAATCCGCGTCCGATTTCTGGATCTTTTTAGTCATCTTCGCTTCTCCATTCGCCGCGGCTTGAAGATCGGCGGCTTGAGGTCCTTTACGCAGAAGGGCGTTGAGTCCGGTCCATCCGGCCCATCCCAGGATAATGCTGACGGCCAGGATCGCTATCTTGATCGGGGCTCTCATGGTCTTCTCCTCCTATATCCTACAAATCCTATAGGTAATATGTAGAATATACGCCGAATCGGGGAAATGTCAAGTCCTTGGTGGCGGACAGGGAATAAAGGGGGACGACGCATCCTGTCCCCATTAAAGTTAAGGCTAATTGCGCCGGATTAAAGAGAATATGGGGACAGGATGCGTCGTCCCCCTTTATTCGTCCCCCTTTATTTATTCACGGTATGTGTACCTCAAGGGGGGATTAACGGCACTTGTCGATCAAGGCCTGGACCCGGTCCCGTTCCTCCGGGGTGATTTTGTCGCCCTTGATCTCGATGTATTTCAGGAAACAGCGGCGGGCCCGGGACTTGTCGTTCTTCTCCAGGTAGCCGATCCCGAGTTCGAGGGTCGAGAACTCGTCGGCCGGATCGGCGATGACCGCCTTCTCCCAAGCGGCCACGGCATCGTCGAGCTTTCCCGTCTTCTTGCTGGCGAAGCCTAATCCGCGCCAGGCCAAACCGCCCGCCGGTTCCAGGGCGACCGCCCGGCGAAAACTGTCAATGGACAGGGCCAGATTCTCGGGCTTGTCGCTCATCTCGAAATAAGCCGCGCCCTTGTTGGCGTAGGCCAGGGCGAACGTCTTGTCGAGGGCGATGGCCTTGTCGAAATACTCCAGCGCCTTGGGCAGGTCGCCGTTCCTCATCGTGGCGATGCCCAGGTTGTCCCAGACCTCGGGCTCGAAGTCGAACAGGGAAAGAGCCTCCTGCAGGACCTGCGCCGCCCGCTGGTGCTGGGCGGTCTGGACGAGGACCGCTCCATAACCCGAGAGGAGCGAATAATTCCCCGGTATGTTCTTGACGGCCTCGTCCATGACCCGGATGGCGTCCCGGGCCCGGCCCTGCTTCATCAGCGTCTGGGACAGGAAGAGGTAGGCCAGGGAGAAATCCTTCCGCCGGCCGATGAGCATATTCGCTTCCTTGATGCTCTCGGCGACTTTGTCCAGGTCGAGGAGGATGATCGCCCGTTCCAGCATCTGCTGGTAGGGGAGGAAGCTCTTGAGGTCGTCCTCCGGCCCATACTTTGCTTTGAGTTGGGCGACCGGCGCGGCGACGTAGCCCAGGCTCCGCAGCCGCTCGAGCGTCCGGCGGTCCGGCGTTCCGGACGCTTCCTTTTTTATCGGCGAGGACAGCCGTTCCTCCATCTCCCGCAACGTTTTCTTGAGCGGATTCAGATCGGTCTGGGGGGCGAGGTTGGTTTTTTCCTCAAAATCCCGGCCCAGGTCATAGACCTCCGGGATCGTCGTGTCCATGAATTTCCGGCTGCCTTCGATGAAACCCCGGAGCGGCGCGCAGCCCTTGTTCAGGTAGGGCTCGAGCGATTCGAAATAGATGGGCCGGGGCGTCATAGCCTTTCCCTGCAGGAGCGGCGACAGGGACTCTCCCTGGAGAGGCGACGCCGGCCGCTTGACTTTCAAGAGGTCGCATACGGTCGGGAAGATATCGACATGGCTGACATATTCGGTCGTACGTCCGGCCCGGATCCCCGGCCCGGCCAAGATCAGGGGAACATGGAGAGTGCTGTTGTAGGCGAAATAGCTGTGGGTCAGCTCGCCGTGCTCTCCCAGCGACTCGCCGTGGTCGGCCGTCAGGACGATGAGCGTCCGATCGGACCAATCCCGCGCCTTGAGCTCCGCGAATATCCTTCCGAGCTGGGCGTCGACGTAGGCGGCTTCGCCGGAGTAAGGATCCTTTTGATACTCGGTTAAATACGGCTCGGGCGGATCGTAGGGAGCATGGGGGTCCCAGAGATGGATCCAGCAGAACCACTTTCCCTTTTGCCCGGTCAGCCAGGCCAGCGAGGCCGCCACGACCTGTTCGGCCTTGCGCTCCGAGTAGGATCCGATGAGCTCCGATTTTCTGGTGATGGCGTCGTCATAGACGTCGAATCCCTGGCTCAAGCCGAAGCGGCGGTCCAGGGGGAAGGCGCCGACGAAAGCGCCCGTGGCGTAGCCGCCGCTCTTGAGATGTTCGGCCAGCGTCAGAAAGGCGTCCGAGATCCTGGACTTGGCGTTCTCGCTCACGCCGTGGTAGAGCGGGGTCGTTCCGAGGAGGATGTTGGCGTGAGAGGCGAGAGTGATCGGGTTGTGGGCGAAGGCCCGTTCGAAGAGGACCCCTTTGGCCGCGAGGGCGTCGATGGCCGGCGTCTTGGCGAATTTCGGGTCGTAACAGCTCAGGCGGTCGGCCCGCAGCGTGTCGATGGTTATGAGGAGGAGGTTGGTCTCCGCGGCTGTAGACATTGCGGCGATGAAAAGCAACCCCAATAATAGCGGGGCGCATATTTCGAATTTCTTTGATTTCATCCCAACAGTATTCATGAGGCAATTATAAGAAGCTCAGGCTATTTTAGCAAACTCCATCCGAAATCTATGTCAGAGGAAAAAATAAATAAATCGGGGTGACGCCGACCGGGCGCAAAAAAAAGCCCCTTCCGCCCGAAGGCGGAAGGGGCTTTGAACTGTGCGCTTGTGCTGCTGCTGCGTCAGATCTGGAATCTCACTCCGAAGCGGAAGGTGAACGGGTTCATGATCTCGATGGGCTTGAAGTTGGTGGCGCTCGGGACGCCGAAGGTTCCCTGCGAGCCGTCCGCGTTCCAGCGGAACGTACCGTAGTTGTTGGTGTTCTGACGGAGAACGGAGGTCTGGTTGATGACGTTGAACCAGTCGGCGGCGATGTGCATCCGGGCGTTTTCGCCCAGCTTGATCATCTTCTCGACCTTCATGTTCACGTCCCAGACGACGGGGAGCTTCATCCGGTGGTCGTAGGAAACCGTGGGGAAGGAGTTGCCCTGGCTGTAGGAGTTGGGCAGGCCGTAGTCCGTCACGCTGAACTGTTCGCTGACAAAGGAGCCTTCGTGGCCGGACACGGTGAAGGAGAGGTTGGTGTCCCAGGGCAGTTGGTAGAGAGCCATGGCCTTGGCCATCCAGCGGGAGAAGAAGTTGACGCCGGTCTTGCCGCTGTTGCCGCCGAGGCTGATCCCGTACATGGCGCCGTCATAGGCCCATTTGTTGGTCGGGTCGCCCTGGTAGTTGTCGCCGTAGTACGACCTTTCCGTCTGCCAGGTGAAAGAAGCGGTAGCCATCCACTTGTTCGACAGCCGTTTGTTGAAGGTGAAGTCCCAGCCCCAGTACTTTTCGCATGAGCCGGGGTCGGCCATGTCGATCCAGGAATAGTCCGTGGGCACCGCGCCGGTGTAGTCGGCTTTCTTCAGGGTATACCAGGGCCGGCCTTTGGCGTCCTTGGGATCATAAGCCTTGCCCTTGTTGTCATAGAGGACATCGGGAACGTTCCTTAGGGTTTCGTAGTCGTTGGCGTTCCGGATGTGGCCGGGGTCGCTCAGGGTGGGGTACTTGTCCGCGGGCCAGTAGGAGCGGGATTGAGAGTAGCGGCCGTAGCGTCTGTATGAGAACGTCCCGGAAACGCTCATGTCCGGGGTGAGCTGCCGCTCAACGGAGAAGGAGACGTCATGGCTCAGGCTGACCTTGAGCTGGTCCCATTGATAGTAGCCGGTGTTGTCCTTCCAGGGGACGTAATAGTCGAACCCGCCCCAGCCGGCGCCCTTGTCGGTATCGAGCCTTGATATGTCCAGGGTGCCGTCATCCTTGAACGCCCTGTAAGGCGTGTAGGGCGAGGACCGGGTCCACCAGTACAGCTCGTCCCATTGGACCTTTTTGTCGCGGCTCGCGTCCATCCAGTAGAAGGACATATAGCCGCCCAGCCCGCTCGGCTGCCAGGCGCTATAGCTCCAGCCGCCGCCGGGGAAGAGGGAGTAAGCGGCCTTGGCGATGGTCTTGCCGTCGCCGAAGATGTCCATGGTCAGGCCGACGCGCGGAGAGAAGACGGTCCAGAGTTTCCTGGGTTCCTGACGGGCAAGAGTTTTTTCAGGCAGGAATTCCCGGATCTTCTTGACGGCCTCGATGTCGATCAACTGGTTCTGGATGGTCCAGAAGTTGTTCATCGAGTCCATGCGCATCCAGGGATCATAGGTCGTCGGCTGACCCAGGAGGGCTTCCGTCACCCGGGCATCCGACCAGCTATTGGCCCGGTCGGCCCGGACGCCGAGGGTGAGGTTGAACCGGCCGAAGGTGATCATGTCGTTGAAATAGGCCGACAGACGGTCGGTTCCCGTCGTCCTATACTTATTGGTCCGGTCGACCGAGAAATAGCCGAATTCCGGAGTGTTGGTCGGATACTGGGCTTTGAGGAGGTCGCGGACGATGTCCGGCTTGCCGTCCTTGTTCCAGTCGAGCTGCGTGGTGTTGAAGTTGTACTGCATCCGGAAGCCGCCGCCGTAGAAGTAGCCGACGGTCGTGGCGGAGTTGTTGTTGAACTCGAACCCGATCTTCATCTCGTGGGACGTGCCGAAGATGTCGTCGTTGAAGTATTGGAGCTGGGCCACGCCGAACTTGTGGGGACGGCCGGAGAACCAGAAGGTTTGGCCGCCCGTGCCGCCGGCCAAGGGCCCGCCGTCATAGAGGGCCCTCTCGACGTTGTACCATGTGGCTTTCTCCATCTTCTCGTCGTTGGCCGGCCACATGCCGAAGCCGGCGTCGGTGTAGCCCCAACGCACGGAGGCGAACAGGTTGTCGCCGAACATGTGCTCGTCGCGGATGGCGATCGTCGGGCTGCCGAAGTGGTACTTGCCGTACTGGTTCCAGCCGGGAGGGAAGTTCAAGCTGGAGCTCCGGCCGAACTTCTCTTTCTTGCCGGCCTGGATGAAGACCTCGGCCCGGTTCTGGGGGATGAGCTGGAAGTTCAGCTTGAAGTCCATGTTGGTCAGGTAGCTGTCGTCGTGGGTGCCCGTGGCTACGACCGTTTTGATGTTATTGATGGCGTAGGAGCCCCACCACCAGATCTTGTCCTTGAGGAAGGCGCCGCCGGCGTTGAAGCCGAAGTCCTTGTTGTCCAGGATGTGGTTGTATCCCGGGACGCCGAGCTTGGCGACGTCTTCGGCCGTCAGCTTGCCTTGGAACTTCTCGTCCGACAGGTAGAACCGGCCGGCCAGGCTGGTTTTGTTGCCGCCGCGGCGGGTGACCAGGTTGACGACGACGCCGGGCGAGCGGTGCTCGACGTCGGGTTGGCCCGTCGTCACCTGCATTTCCTCGAAGGCGTCGAAGTCGAAGTACCCGGGAGAACCGCCCGAGGACAGGTCCGTGATCTGGACGCCGTCCAGAGTCCATTCCTGGGTCGTGCTGCCCCTGGCCATGAGCGACGACTGCTGACCGGTTTCGCTGCCGCCGACGTTCTCGCGGTCGATGAAGATCGCCGGAGTCATCTGCAGGACGACCCACGGGTCGCGGGCCGACGGCATGGACTGCAGCGTTTCATAGCTGACCGTGGTCGTGATCGTCGTTTTCTTGGCCTGGACCATCGGGGTCTGGGCGACGACCGTCACCTGCTCTTCCAGGGTTCCCTGTTCCATCTTGACCGTGATGTTGGAGACCAGGCCGATGCCGACGATGATGCCGGTCTCGATCTTGGTCTTGAACCCCTGCAATTCGGCCTTGATCTGGTAATCCTGGCCCGGGTGGAGAGACAGGAACCGGAACCTCCCTTCAGCAGTGGTCTGGGTCGTCATGGCCCGGATGGTCTGCTGGGTCAGGATCAGGTTGACCCCGGGGAGCGGGACGCCGTCTTTATCGATGACGGTTCCGGTGATATTACCAGTTCTTTCCTGCGCCATCACCGCGATGGGGATCAGCACGCAGCAGAGAACTATGAAGAATTTTCTCATTTCCCCTCCTAGAGAGATGTTGGGTTGAATAAATGTCCCGGAGCGAACGAATTCGCTCCACCTTTGAACTTGTGGGATAGATGTACGCCTTTGTTCCGACCACCTCCTCTGAATCTAATCATCCGTACTACTTCATTTATAAGCAAAAAATATGCCAAGAATTTATTTGTGTAATTATTTTATTTTCAACAGATTAAAGATTGTTCGCCCTCGAATCTTATCCAATTCCTTGAATTTTATCCAAAAAATTGAATCAGGGCGGTTTTTTGGGCAGGTCGGGCGAGATCCAATTGCATCGTTTTTTTCGACGGCGGCCGGGGCCCCGGGCTTCACCCGGGGGTCCACTTCCGCCGTACTCGCCCGTGGATATAAGCCACGGGCGAGTGGCGAGCCGAAGGCTCGTCCCTTGACGGCATCGTTCATAAAGTGGAATAATTCAGTGGAATTTTTTTGGGATTTTGCCTATATATGGAAGAATGAGATCTAAGAGAACGAATTCCCGAGGTTCCGCCATGAAGCCCTTGATATCATCCAAATTCGCCCGAATCGTCTCCCCCGTCTTGATCGGCGCGCTTTTTTTCTTCTGCGCCTCCCTTTTCGCGGCCGCCCAAGCCGCCCCGAAGAAGGTCAATCCCAAGAACCTCTCCATGAAGTACCAGGATTGGCTGAAGCTGACGACCTACATCATCACTTCGAAGGAAAAGGACGTCTTTCTCCAGTTGCTGAACGACAGGGACCGGGACCTGTTCATTGAAGCTTTTTGGAATCACCGCGATCCCACGCCGGGAACGCCCGAGAACGAATTCAAGGCCGAGCACATCAAGCGCTTTCAGGAAGCGAGCAAGAGATTCCGCTACGGGTCGACCCGGGAAGGGTGGCTGACGGATCGGGGCCGGATCTACATCATCCTCGGCCCGCCCCAAAGCCAGACCTACTATGAGGGCAGCAACGATCTCTATCCGACCGAGATCTGGTCCTATTACGGGGACGTCAACAAGGGCTTGCCCGTCCACTTCCAGCTCATGTTCTATCAGTGGCACAACAGCGGGGAAATGAAACTGTACGATCCCGTCTCCGACGGGCCGGGCCGGCTCATCGTCAACTCCCAGACGATGAACCCGTCGGATTATGAGGTAATGTACGAGACGATCTATGACCTTCAGCCCGACGTGGCCCTGATCTGCCTGTCGATCATCCCCGGCGAGATCCCGTTCGGTTTCAAGCCGTCGACCCAAACGCCGATTTACATCGCCAACATCCTGGATTCGCCGAAGAAAGGGCTGAATGAAAGCTACGCCACCCATTTCCTGAACTACCGGGGCGTCGTCAGCACGGAGTACTTGACGAACTACATCGAAAGCGAGACCTACGTGGCGGTGGTCCAGGACCCCCTGACGGGAGCGGCCTTCTGCGATTTCGCCATTGCCCCCAAAAAGCTTTCGGTCGATCTCTACGAGCCGAAGAACGAGTATTCCTGTCTCTTCCAGGTCGACGTCAGCCTCCGGGCCGGGGACAAGGTCGTCTTCCAATATTCCAAGGACTTCCCCCTGACCATCCCCGAACGGCAGTTCGCCGAGACCCAGGCCATGGGGATCTGCATCGCGGATTCCTTCCCCGTCATCGAGGGGAAATACCATCTGACCGTGCTCCTGCGGAACGCGACCGGCAAGGAGTTCACGACCCTCGAAGCCGATTTGGACGTCCCCTCCGATTCGGGACGGCCGCGAATCATCGCCCCGGTCGTGGGCTACAAGGTCTCGGATATTCCGGCCGGCGTGCATGTTCCCTTCCAGGCCGGGGAAAAGAAGATGAACGTCGATCCCAATTACACATATTCCAGCGCGGACCAGATCGCCCTGTTCTTCGACATCACCGGCCTGACCGAGGATTTGTGGAAAACGGGTTCCGTCGGGATTCTTTTCAAGGGGAACCGGGTCACCAATCCCCATCAGAAGTCTTTGACCGTCCCCTTGAACGCGCAGGGATTCCGCAAGACCTTGAAATTGATCCAGGTCCTGCCGGCGGCCGAGTTCCCCCCGGATTATTACGACTTGACCATCACTTTGAAGGACGCCAAGGGGAAGATGGTGGATGAGAACCTGACGAACTTCGCCATGTCGACGCAGAAGACGCTGTCCCATCCCGTCATCGCCTCGAAATCGTCCTCGCTCGCCAACAGCTTCATCTTTTTTTATGCCCTGGCCTATCAATACGACCAGGTGAACCAGGACGAGAAGGCCGAAGCGATGTATAAAAAAGCCTACAGCCTCAACCCGGCCTACCAGCAGAAGGTCCCGGAATACGCCTCATTCCTGCTAAAAATGAAAAAGTTCGACGAGGCCCTGAGCCTCATCGAGACGATCAAGGGCGATCCGAAGCTCAATTTCCAATACTTTTTGACCAAGGGCCGGGCCCTCATCGGCCGGGAGAAATACCAGGAGGCGATCCAGAACCTGTCCGAAGGCAACAAGATCTATAACAGCGATACCGTCCTCCTGAACGCCTTGGGGATGGCCTATTTCCGGACGGGGAAGATGACCGAGGCGCTAAACGCCCTGAACGCGTCGCTCAAATTAAACCCGAACCAGCCCGAAATCAAGAAACTGGCCCAGGAAATCCAGGGCAAAAAATAATGAAAAAAAAGCAATTTTTTCTTTGACATTTGGCTTTTTTTAAATTATATATGTAGGTGAAGATGCTGGCTGGAGAGGATCCTCCTTAGCCCCGCTTCCTTTTCCTTTTCAAACCTTGGCGCCTCGACAGCCAGCCTCCCTTAAAACCAAGCGGGTACACGTACCAAATTCTCTCGAATTCGGTATGTGTACCCGATTTTCTTGGAGATAAAGGGGGACGATGCATCCTGTCCCCATATTCCTTTTACGGCGCAATTAGCTTTTGTTTAGCAAGGGACAGGATGCGTCGTCCCCCTTTACGGATGTTCGACGTCCCGGCTCGAGCCGTAACTCAGAATTTATTTTTTTTCTTCTTTTTTCTCAACCGGTTTCTCCGCCGGTTTCAGGTCTTTGGCCCGGACCTTGAGGTCGTCTTTCATCTTGAGATAGGGGATGCCCTCGGCCAGCCATTTCGGCGCGGGCCCGCCCTTGAGATAATGATCGAAGAACTCCTTCATCCGGACGGTGTAGTCCTTCTGGTTGGCGGCCTTGGCCAGGCCGTGGTTTTCTCCGACGTATTGGAACATGATCACCGGCTTCTTTAAGCGGCGGAGGGTGTTGTAGTATTCGATGCCCTGGTTCCAGACCACAGCCCCGTCCTTGTCGTTATGGAGGATGATGAGCGGCGTTTTCACTTTGGCCGCGTAATACACCGGCGAGTTGCGCTGGTATGCCTCCAGGTTGTCCCAGTAGCCTCCCTTGAACCGGCCCTGGCTGCTCTCGAAGATGGCCTGGTTGGCGCCGCCGGTGTTGAAATAGATGGAGCTGTACATGCTGATCATGTTGGTCAGGGGGGCGCCGGCCACGGCCGCAGCGAAATCGGCCTGGGTCACGAGGAAGGCGGTCTGGTATCCGCCCCAGGAATGGCCGTGCAACCCGACCTTGCTCCGGTCCACGACGCCGGAGGCCGCGGCCGCGTCGAGGGCGGGAAGGACGCACCAAACGGCCGACATGCCGGGATCGTTGATCTTGTAGGTGATGTCCGGCATCAGGACCGCGTAGCCGTTGCTCGTATAGACGGACTTGTTGAACCCGTTCGAGGACGGCTGGGCGTAGCGGTTGAGCTGCTGCGACATCTTTTCATAATAATAGACGAGGGTCGGATAGCGTTTTCCCGTTTCGTAATTGGCCGGCAGGAACAGCGCGGCCTGAAGCTTGTCGCCCTTGGCGCTCTTATAGTCGATCAGGAGCGAGCCGCTCGTCCAGAGGAAGTCCTTCTGCTGGGGATTGGCGTCGGTGATCTTCCGGCCGTTCTTGAGCAGAGCGTCGGTCACGTAATAATTCGGATATTCCTTGTACGTGTCGCGCGTATACAGATAGACCTCGGCCTTCCGGGCTTTTTGGATCCCGCCGAATCCTGCGCTGTCCCAAAGCAGGACGGTCGGCGCGGGCTTGCCCTTTTCGATGAGGGAGAAGCCGGCTTTCTTGGTCCATTCCCCATAGGTCACGACGTAGATGGGTTTTGTCAGGTCGATCCCTTTTTCCTCGGGGTCGATCTGGATCCGGCGCGGGTAGCGGATCTGGTCCTTCGCCCCGTTCACGGTCAGATTAACGCCTTTGGTCCCGCCGTGGACGGGCACGCTCCACATATCCCAGCCGTCGGACAACACGACGAATCGGCCGTCCTTGTCCCAGCCGACGGGAAAGTCCGGCGGCTTGACGACGTTGTGGTCGTCGTTTTCGTTGACGAACGAGGCCGGCACGTCCTTGGTCAGGTTGTAGGATTTGCCGGCGGTCATGTCATAGGAATAAAAGTGGCCGTCGTCGTAGTAGAGAAAATGGGTTCCGTCCGTCGAGGGCATGTAATAGTTGCGGCACTCCTTGAGAGCAAGCTTCCGGCTGCCCGTCTTCATGTCGATGACGTAGACGTCCTGCTTGCGCCGGCCGTCGAGGTTGGCCTCGAGCTCGTAGGCCCGGTTGTCGAGGCCGACGGCGAAACGCTGCTTGGGCGCCGCGCTGACCTGGCGGACATCCTCGTCGGCGAGCCGGATGAATTTCTTGTCCTTCACCCGGTATTCGGCGAGATAGCTGAAGCTCTGGTCGCGGCTCGCCTCGACCTGCTGCTGGGACTGGAGGCGCTTGTCCTGCCAGTGCCAGAGGACGAGGTCGGGAACGTCCTCGTCGGATTCGGCGGGGGCGGCGGCGGCGGGAGGCGCGGGTTGATCGGCTGCCGCGCCCGGCCCCTTCGCGCCCTCCTCCTTTTTCTTCGGTTCATAGATTCCGAAGAGGATGGCGTCCAGGTCGTCGGTCCACTGTGGCGGCCGGTTGGGGCTGATGGTCAGGCCCTGCGGAAAGGCTTTGTCGTCCTTGGGATCATAGGCGGTTTTTTGGATCCCGGCGGGTGCCTGCGGAGCGCCCTTTTGGGCGGGGGCGGGGACGAAGCCGGTGAAGCCGACGATGCTGTTGAACTTATCCTCGAAGCCCTTTTCCTCCTTGCCCTTGAGACAGGCGAGGGCCTCGCCTGTCTCGGTCCAGACCAGGCTTTTGAAATTGGCCTTGTCGCTGTCGAGCGAGGAGACGACGCCCGTGGCCATATTGCGGACCGCGACGCCGTTCCCGCCCTGGCCGTAGGCGTCGATGATCATCGCCAGCCATTGGCCCTTTTTATCGAAGGCGAATTCAGCGACGTTGCCGAAGGTCAAGTCCTTGGCTGTGGCCAGCTCGCGCAGGATGAGGTCGGAGCCGGACCATTTCTCCTTCTCCCGGGCCTGGCCTTCGGGGGCGTTCTTAAGAAGGGCCAGCCAGCCCGGATTCTCCCGGGAAAAGGCGAAGCTCTTGATCTTCTCGAACTCGAGCTTGTCGCCCGTGGCCAGGTTGAGCAGGGCGGCCTTGGCGCCGGATTCGGGTGTTTTCTTCTCGCGCCGGAGGACCTTGGCCTCCTTGGCCGTGGGATAGATCATGAAGGCGCAGAACTTGGAGTCGTCGGAGAATCCCATGTTGCCGAAGCGGGCCTCTCCGACCGGGAATTTATATTCCTTGGTCCCCTTAGTCTGGCGGACGATGACCTCGGCGTCGCCTTCCTGGGGCGAGAGGAGATAAGCGAACCATTGTCCGTCGGGGGAGAGAACGGCGCCCCGGATCGCTTTCCAGGCGAGAATGTCGAGGAGCCCGATCGGTCGGGGAGATGCCGGCGCGGCCAGGGTCTGGGTTTGGGCCAAGACCGGCCCGACCAGGAACGTGAGCGCCAGGACGATCATGAGAAATGCGTTCGTTTTTTTCATGGGACCTCCTTGTATAAGCGAAGAATCATTTTTATCTTTTTTTTTGAATTAGGCAAGTGGAGGGCTCGGGGCCTAAGCTCGCTCCCTGGTGGAAATCTTGACGCCTGCATCGTTCTGTTTTATCGGCGGCTGAGACGAATAGTCGACGCGGCGACAGGGTGGCCCCCGGCCCCCTGGGGAACCAGTCCCGTCGGTTCCCCCCGGCGAAACGCCGGGGCCCCCCTCCGCTATGGGGGCCTTAGGGCCAACCCTGCCGCCGCGTCCTTGAATCCGCCGCCGAAAAAACCGAAACGTAGCGGCGAGATTCCCTTATCGTCGCCTCGCTTTCTTCCCCTCGCCCAAGATAAAAGAAAGAGTCAATTAGCGCGTCTTCGGAAAAGAAATAAACATTCGACGCCCGGCCGGCGTATTGTTATTTAAGATGAAAATGGGATTCACCAGGTGTAAAATGAAAACTGAGAAAACGAGAAAAATGATGCGGACGAAATTTCAGCTGAGCGCGGCGGCGGCGACCGCCGTCCTGGCCGGAACAATATCTTTAATATCCTGCGCGCCCGCGGCCAAGGTCGAGATCGGCCCGCCGCCCGCCGAACTCGAGAGCCAAGCGGCCGACGCGGAAGCCCAGGTCCGGCGCGGCTGTTTCGTCGGCTTCACCCGGGCGATTCGGATCTACGAGGACCTGTACGCCCGGCCGGCGATGCGGAAAAAGATCACCGTTCCCTATCTCAAAGCCCTTCTCCTCAAGGCCATCCGCGAGCGCGAGGTCGGCATCCTCGGCCACGCCCATTATCGGAAAGGCGTCGAGATCATAAAGGACAATGCTTCCCTTCAACAATTCCTGCCCTTTTTCGTCGCCGCCGATTCGCTCTCGCCCAGGACGCGGGGGATCATGCAGGATATCAGCATCATTGACGTAAAAAAGGTCTATGATGACGTCCTCATGCAGCAGCGGCTCAAGGACGACCTTGCGGTCAAAGCCTCCTCCGATGATTTCTACGCCTATCTCTATGTCGCCTTATACACGGGCTACGGCTATTTCTCCGAAAAAAAGGACAACCTGGCGGCCCAGCTTCTCCAGAGCTTCCCCGAATCGGTCCTCATGAAGTACAAGAACGCGATCTATCCCCGCTCGAACCGGGAGCGCTTGGAGGCGCTCCTCCTGAAGGAGCCGGAGTTCTACGAGGCCTACCACAATCTGGGCGAGGTGGCGATCTCGGAAGGCAGTCTGCTCGAGGCCGAGGGCCATTTCCTGAAAGCCTTGGACGGTCTTTCGGAATCGCCCCAGGTCCATATCTACCTGGCCAGCATTTACACGGCCACGGAGGAGTTCGAAAAAAGCCTGGAATACTGGGATAAAACCCTGGCCTTGTCTCCCCAATACCGGGACGCCCTGCTCGGAAAAGCGGTCAGCCTGAGCTATCTCGCCCGCTATAACGACGCGATCGACGTCTTGAACAAGAATGTCGAGCTCGGGTTCTATCTGTTGGGCGAGAGCCATTATTGGCTCGCCTGGAACTACCACGAGCTGAAAGACGGCGTCAGGGCCCAGGCGAACATCGAGGAATCCAAAGGCCGCCTCCCGACCAACAGCGAGGTCTTCGGACTGGCCGGCACGATCGCCTTCGATCAGGGGGAACTCGACCGGGCCGAAAAGGAATTCAAGGAAGCTCTCAAGCATAACGGAGCGAACACCGAAGCGCTCTTCGGCCTGGGCCGGTTGTACGGACAGCGGTCGAAGTGGGCCGATTCGGCAACCCATTTTGAGCGGGCCGCCTTCATCTTCGAGCGCAGCGAGGGCGCGATCGCGGCCAAGATCGCCGAGATCAAGAGCTCGAAACTGTCCGAAGAGCGCAAAGCGAAGCTCCTGGCCAAGAAAGAGCAGCAGCTCAAGGTCACCCAGGCGACCAAGGCCACGGCCTTCATCAATGCCGCCACGAGCCATGCCAACGCCGGAAACAAGCCCAAGGCTTTGGAAATGGCCTCTCGGGCGGCTGCGCATCCCCAGTTCAAAGCCCGGGCCGAAGAGATCATCAAGCAGATCAAAAACTCCCTCTAAACATTTCCGTCCGGCGCGGCGTAATATATACTGAAACAAGAGTTCTCGGATCCCATGGGAGATAACGAATTAGTCGCCGCCTGCCTTCAGGGCCAGGGGGAGGAGTTTCGCAAGATCATGGACATCTATAAAGGTCCGGTCATGGCCTTGGCCATGAACATCCTCGGCAACCGCCAGGACGCCGAAGACTCCTGCCAGGAGACGTTCATCCAGGTCTATCGGAACCTGGGCCGGTTCGATCCGCAAAGAAGCTTTAAGAATTGGATCTTCACCATCCTTTACCGCCGCTGCCTGGACCAGTTGAAGAAAAAGCGCCGTTTCCAGATTGCGTTCAACAAGGCGAAACATGAAACGCCGCGCGGGACCCCGCCCGATACGGCCGGCGCCGGCAGGGGGCAGCCGCTGTCCAACGAGATCCTCGGCCGTTTGAATCCGAAGGAGCGCATCGTCCTGACGCTCTGGGCGAACGAGGGATTCACGGCGGCGGAGATCTCCGATGTCCTCCGTTGCTCCTCCCCCACGGCCCGAGTTTATCTGTTCAACGCCCGGAAGAAGATCAAATCGGTTTTGGAGAAAAGCCATGCGCCATTTTAAAGGAATGGATCTTTTTTATCGGCTCCTGCCCTTTCCTTCGTGGAAGGACGCCCTGCTTCGCGGACATATCGAGAGATGCCCCGAATGCGAGCGGTGTTTAGCCAGCCGCGAGGAGGCCCGGCGCATTTTAGTCCAGGTCCGCGATGTGGGCGATCTGGACCGGCTTTGGCCGGCCATCTCGGACAGGATCCATGGGATCCGGCCGTTGCTCGAACCGGACTTGGGGCTGGAGCGGGAGGCGGCCCCGACGCTGAAGGGCGGCTGGCGCTTAGCCGCGGCGGCGGCCGGAATGTCGCTGGCCGTTGTCTTGACGCTCGCCTTGGTCAATTTCTTTCGATCTCCTTCGATCTCGGGCGGAGGGATCGCCCAAGGCGAAACGGATCAGGTTCAGATCCATTATGTCAGGATCGATAACGAGCCTGCCCGGACGTTCATCTTCAAGCCGCATGACTCCGATGTCGTCATCGTCTGGGCCGGGAAGAATATTTGAAGAGGAGGTGCATTGTGAGAAAAAACGGAAAATGGCTTTGGGTGGCGGCTCTCGTTTTTTTCGGGACGGCGTTGGGCTTGATGGCCCAGTCCAAAACGCCCGAGCCGTCTTCTATGGCGCCGAAATATCTCAATTGGCTGAATGACGAGGTGACCATCATCATCTCGGCCAAGGAGAAGGACGTTTTCCTTAAGCTTCAAACGGACAAAGAGCGCGATACCTTTATAGAAGCTTTTTGGAAAGCGCGCGATCCCAATCCGGCGACGCCTGAGAACGAATTCAAGGCGGAACATTACCGGCGCCTGACGTACGCCGATCAAACCTATGGTACAGCCACGACGCCCGGCCGGAAGACCGAAGCCGGCCAGATGTACATCGTTGCAGCCTACATCGATAAGGGGAAGCTGATTTTCGAGGTCAGAAAAGCCCTGGAATCCGCGATTCAAAGCGCCAGCCCCTGGATGATGAAGATGAGGATCTTCGAGGCTGCCCGGAAAGGAGAAGGGGAACCGGTCAAAACCGTCACTTCGTCGTATCTGAAATACAGCCTGACGGCCACGATCAAGACCGAGTTCGACCTGGCCGAGGAGATGAAACAGATCCAAAAGACGTTCAACAATCCGGACGTCAAGCTGCTGACAGAGGCCGATTTCAGCTGGAAGAAGAACGACAGGGAGAAGGCCTTCCACATCTTTCGTCTCGACGGGCTGGAATACCTCGTCCTCATCTCACCGGTCGAGGTCCTCCGCAAATTGACGTTCCGGATGGAAGTTTTTGAGCAGGGCGAGAAAACGAAGGCCAATCTCCTCGACACCGAATTCTCCATCCCCGAAAAGAACATCACCGTCTTCGGCTTCGAGGATTCGAAAAACAACGCGTATTTCCTGTCGTTCCGTGTTTCGGGATGGACGCCCGCGCCCGGAGCTCAGGCGGC
Organism: Candidatus Aminicenantota bacterium; assembly: GCA_026393865.1. GTDB lineage: Bacteria > Acidobacteriota > Aminicenantia > Aminicenantales > UBA4085 > JAPKZI01. The sequence continues at coordinate 3,479 of JAPKZI010000108.1, read as the reverse complement.
ACCGTATGTGATCCCGGCCGAAGGCCCGGTGCGGGCCATCGGCGAGATCGAGCCACCCCGGCTCATCAAGCAGGTCGATCCCGTCTATCCGGAGATCGCCCGCCAGGCCCGGGTCGAAGGCTTGGTGATCCTGGAAGCGGAGACGGACATCTACGGACGCGTCCGAAACACCAGGATCTTGAGATCGATCCCTCTGCTCGATCAAGCGGCGATCGATGCCGTGAAGCAATGGATCTATGAACCGCTCTTGATCGAGGGGAAACCGCGGGGCGTGTTCTTCACGGTCACGGTCAGGTTCACCCTTGACGGAAAAGGAAAAAGGGCAACCGGAGGGGTTATGGGCGGAGTGGTCGGAGGGGTCATGGGCGGCGTGGTCGGTGAGGGAGTCGGCGCTCCTTTGAAACTGACGTCCGCCCCTCCGCCCAAGTTGATTAAACAGGTTGATCCGATTTATCCCGAGGAGGCGCGGAAAGCGGGAGTCGAAGGGATGGTCATCTTCGAGGCGACCACCGATATTTACGGCCGGATCCAGGGCTATAAAGTGCTGAGATCAATCCCCCTTCTCGATCAGGCCGCCATCGACGCCCTGAAACAATGGGTCTATGAACCGGTGATCATCAACGGCAAACCCATCCCCGTCTCGTTCACCGTCACGGTCCAGTTTACTTTGAAATAGCACAAAGGGGAGATAAAAAGAGGGACGTAGCATGCTGTCCCCCTTTTTGCCCCTTTGCTTATAAATAGGGACACTATGCTACGTCCCCCTTTATGATTACGGCAGGCCGACCTTGGCCGGGGGCGTCAGCTTCGAATAATCCAGCTCCGAGCCCAGCACGCTGTGGGGGATCGAATAGACAGCCATCAGCAGGACCGCGGCGGCCACGACCCAGACGCGAGCTTGTTTTCCCTTGCGCATCATGAACAGGGCGAGGAGCCAGCCGACCATGGCGATGAGCGTCTTGTTGTCGGTTAGGTCGAAACCGAGGGGGACGCCCGACCAGAGCACGCCGAAACTGTATTTCTGGACGAGCGGGCCGAGAATGAATCCGCCGATGAAGAGCAGGGCGGCCGTCCACTTGGCAAAAAGGCGGTGATCGGGTTTCAGGGGAAGGGCGGCCAGCAGGGCTCCGGCGCCGATTGAAACAGGAATACAAAGCCAGAAGAGATTGAAGCCCATGATCTTGGGGATGCCCACGATCTTGAAGATCGCATAAGCCGTGCCGATGCCGGCCGCGAAAAGCAGGATGCCTGGGACGAACTTGAACTTCGGCCAGCTTCGGGCCTTTCCGAAAGCGGCGAGCCCGGCCGCGGACGAGAGGAGCATGGCCAGGAACATGATGATGATATGGGGGATGAGCACCCAGCTTGGGACGACGCCCTTGAATCGGATGACGATCGGTTTGTCGCCGCTGAGGGCGGCTTCCTTGTCGCCTTTGACCAGGACGACCTTATAGGCCAGCTTTCCGGCGGCCGGCTGCTTCGGGAGGCCGGCCGACAGCGCTCCTTGGCTCCGCTCCAGGGGGATCTTGGTCCATGGATCCTGGGTCTTGTATCTCATGTACTCGACATAGCCGCCGATCTCGGGGGCCAGTCCGCGGATCTTGATCTCGCAGTCCGTGACGTTCTCCGCGCTGCGGGGCAAGCGGGCCGTGATGTCCTGCCCGTCGAGCGTCGCCCGGGCCCGGAAGGGGTAGGTCGGTCCCGTCAAACGCTGATAGACCGCCGCGCCCAGCGTGATGAACACGGCCAGGAACCATAATAAGAATCTTTTCATCTCCGCGTCCTCTCCTGGGATGGAATATGTTCAGCTTTTGATGGTCACGCCGCCGAAGATGGCCGTGGCCTTGACGAACAGAGTGGCCTTGACCTCGGCCTCGGGGACGCTCCTGTGCTTATCCTCGATCCCGCCCAGAATCGGGGTCCCGTCGACGACGACCCGCCAGTTGCCGGGGACCTTGATGTCGACTCCGCCGAAGATAGCGGTGGCGTCGATCGTGGCTTTGCCTCCCTCGAGGCCCGCCGAGGTGAAGTCGAGCTCGAGGCCGCCCATGATGGCCGTGGCGTGGCCGCCTTTGAAGTTCTGCGATTCGATCCGGCGCTTCATGCCGGAAAAGATACAGGTCAGGTCGATGTCGTTCTCTTTGATGTCGGGGAATTTCTCGGCGTTGCGGCTGCGGAAGGCCGGACGGAGGAGCAGCCACAGGCCGACGAGAATGATGCCGGCCGGCCAGATGTACTGCCAGACGTCGTGGTCGAGGATCTCGAGCTCCGAGAGGAGAAAGAAAGCGCCGAAGACGATGAAAAAGACTCCGCCCCCGGCCCGGCGAAAACCGCTTCCGATGAGGATGGAGAGGCCGAGGACGATGAAGATGACCGGCCAGTAGGTGCTGATCATGGTGCCGAAATCGAAACCTCCCATCCGGTCCGCCAGGAACAGGACGCCGACGATGATCAGGATTAGTCCCCAAAAGATCCGGCTCTGATAATTTCTGTGTTCGGACATTATTCCCTCCTTAAAACGCCTTCTTCATGAAGGCTTATTTATATCATAAATCTATATTATTTGGCGATTATAATCCCCCCCTCACCCCCCTTTAGAAAGGGGGGAAGGCTTGTTACAGCCGGCGGATGTCCATCCCGCCGCTGACCTCGAGGACGAGGCCGGTCGAGTAAAGGAAGGCGCCCGCGGCCAGCGCGGCGACAACCTTCCCGACATCCTCCGGAAAGCCCCACCGTCTCTGAGGCACCAGGCCTTCGGCGAGGAGCTTGTCGTACTTCTCCCGGACGGGCTCCGTCATGTCCGTCCGGATGATCCCGGGCCGGACCTCGTAGACGCTGATGCCGAATTCGGCGAGCCGGTCGGCGTAGACCTTGGCGGCCATGCTCAGGGCGGCCTTGGAAATGCAGTATTCGGCCCGGGCCGTGGAGGAGACCGCGGCCGAGATGGAGGAGATGAAAATGATGGCCGGCTTCGCGGCCGGATCCTTCTTGACCAGGGCGATCATTTCCTTGGCGGCCTTCTGCGTCAGGAAAAAAGCTCCGCGCGCGTTGACGGAAAGAACGCGGTCGTAACTTTCGGGCGTCGTCTCCAAGATGTCCCTGCGGACCTCGGGGGCGACGCCGGCGTTGTTGACGAGCACGTCGAGACGGCCGAACTTCCGGAGAACGGCCCTCAAGATGATCTCATGATCGCCGAGCGAGGCGATATCGCCGCGCAGAGGCAGGAATTCGCCCCCGAGCTTTTCCACTGCCGCCTTGACCTCGAACAGCCCGGTCTTGCGCTCGCGCGGCGCGTAGAGGATGTCGCATCCGGCGAGGGCGAATCCGTTTTTAGACAGTTCCAGGGCGATCCCCCGGCCGATGCCCCGGCCGGCCCCCGTGATCAAGGCGACGCGTTTTTTAGTCATGGTCTTCTCCCGGCCGCTCGAGGATGCGGTCGTTCCGGAAATCGTTCCAAACCGTTTCGAACCAGGCGCCGG
>JAPKZI010000140.1 GCA_026393865.1 Candidatus Aminicenantota bacterium | reverse complement strand
AAAGGTCCTGGGAAAGCTCCGAGAGTCCAACCTCGAACGGCAGAAGATGATCAAGGAGCTCAAGATCCACTCCGTAACGGACGATCTGACGGGTCTCTACAACCGGAGGGGTTTCTTCACGATCGCCGCGCAATACCTGAAGCTGGCCGGCCGGAACAAGACCAAGATGTTCCTGCTCTTCATGGACATGGATCTCCTCAAGAACATCAACGACACCTTCGGCCACCACGTCGGAGACGCCGCCCTGATCAAGATGGCCGAGATCCTGAGACAGACGTTCCGCGATTCCGACATCAAAGGCCGTATGGGCGGAGATGAGTTCGCCGTTTTCCCGATCGATTCAAAGCTGTCCGGAGCCGAGATCGCCATCGGCCGGCTGGAAAAGAACATCGCCGAGTTCAACTCGGCCAACAACGTTCCCTTCAAGCTGGCCTTCAGCACGGGCGTGTCCTGCTTCGACCCGGAATACCCCTCGTCGATCGAGGACCTTATCGTCCGGGCGGACAAGTTGATGTATGAGCAGAAACGGCAGAAGTACAGCCGCTGACGGCATGACCTGGACATTCCGACCTAGACAAGGAGGTCCTATGAAAAAGCTTTTCGCCCTTTCGTCCGTTCTCTTCCTCGTCCTGGCCGCGGCCGCCCCGGCCGGGCCGATCAAGAACGCCCACGCCCCGGCCATTTCCAAGGGAAAGATCGCCTTCGCCTATCACGGCGATATCTGGGTGGCCAATGACGACGGCACGAACATCCACCGCCTGACGGACAACGTCGCCAACGACACCAACCCCCGGTTCTCGCCGGACGGCCAGAATATCGCCTTTACCAGCGACCGGGCCGGCAACAATGACGTCTACGTCGTTCCGGTCGCGGGAGGCGAACCCGTCCAGCTGACCTTCCTGACGGCCGGCGATGATGTCCAGTCCTGGACGCCCGACGGCCAAAGGATCCTGTTTTCCACGAGCCGCGGGGCCGACGCTTTCGGGACTCCCCTTTATGCCGTTTCGATCAAGGGCGGCCTGCCGACCCCGCTCGACATTCCGACGGCCTCCAACGGCATGATCTCCCCGGACGGAACGATGATCGCCTTCAATCGAAACGCCACGCGCTACGCCCGCAAACACTATCAAGGCAACAGCTCGGCCGACATCTTCGTCGAGGACCTGGCGACGAAGGAGGTCCGCCAGCTCACCGACACCGACCTCCAGAAGTTCCGCGAGTTCCGCCAGGACCTGACCCCGATGTGGGGCGCGGACGGGATGATCTATTTCGGGAGCGAGCGCGACGGCTTCTTCAACATCTGGAAGGTTTCCCCGAAAGGCGGAACCCCGGCCCAGGTGACCTCCTTCAAGACGGACGGCATCCAGAACCCGTCGATGAGTCCCGACGGCAAGGACCTCATCTTTGAGTACGCTTTCGATCTGTGGAAGATGAAGATCGCCGAGGCGAAGCCGCAGCGGATCGCCCTCGACCTGGCCTTCGACCCGAAGGAAAACCTGGTCGAATATCTCGCCTCCGATTCCCGGGCCGACGGCTTCTCGCCGAGCCCCAAAGGCGATTACGCCGCCGTCGATTACCACGGCGAGATCTTCGTCGTCCCGACCGAGGAAGGCCTCGGCGAGATGAAGCAGGTGACCTCCTCGCCCTGGCGCGAACGCACCGAGGTTTTCTCGCCCAACGGCAAATATATCGCCTACGTCTCCGACGAATCACTCGAAGAGGAGATCTGGCTGTATTCTATGGAGACCGGCGCGCGCAAGAAACTGACCTCGCACGAATCGACCAAGGGCTCCTTCATCTGGTCGCGCGATTCGAAACAGCTGGCTTTCTCGGCGGCCAACAAGCTCCTCCTGGTCGATGTCGAAACGGCCGCCTCCCTCGAGCTCGGCGAGCAGCCCGGCGGATACTCCCTCCAGGAATTCTCGCCGGACGGAAAGTGGCTCGTCCTGTCGCTGCGCGACGACGACGCCAACGCCGACGTCTATCTGTTCAACATCGCCGAGAGGCGGCTCGTCAACGCGACCAAGAATCCCTTCCGCGATTCCAACGGCGCCCTGACGCCGGACGGAAGGTTCCTGGTCTTCACCTCCAACCGCGACGGCGCGATCAACCATCTATTCAAGGTCGCTGTGTCGAAGCTCACCGAGGATCCGGATGATCCGCTGGTCAAGGAACGCCTGAAGAGGGAGGAGGAAGGCCGCGGCCGGGACAAGGAAAAAGACGCGGCCGCGCCGCCCGCCCTGACCGTCGATCCGGCCGGGATCGAGCGCCGGGCCATCCAGCTCACGACCGGGATGAACGCGATCGGCGAGGTCTTCCTGTCCAAGGACGGGAAAACGATCTACTTCACGAGCGCGGACGACAAGGGCCCGGGCCTCTTCTCCATCGGACTCGACGGCAAGGATAAGAAGAAAATCACCGACGGGACGTTCGGCGGGCTGACCCCGACCGAAGACCGGAAATACGTCTTCTATCGCCAACAGAACAACCTTTACAAAATGGAGCTCGCCCCTAACAAGGAGAAAAAGAAACTGGCCTTCACCTTCAAGATCGCCGTGGACGTCCGTCGCGAATGGGAGCAGATCTTCGAGGAATGCTGGCGGGTCATGAAGTATCGCTTCTATGACCCGAAGATGCACGGCTTCGACTGGGCCGCGATCAAGTCCGCCTACAAGCCGCTCCTGACCTACGTCGGGAGCTACCAGGACGTTTACGACCTGGCCAACGAGATGATCGGCGAGCTCAACGCTTCCCACACGGGCGTCAGCGGCCCCGACGGACCGACCTCCGGCGAGCGGCCGACGACCTACCAAACGCGATATCTCGGCTTTGAAATGGCGCCGGACAAGGATTATTACCGGATCTCCCACATCTTTCGCGACGGGCCGGCCGATAAGGAATGGCTCAAGCTCAAGGAAGGCGATTATGTCTTTGCCGTCAACGGCCAAGAGATCAAAGCCGGCGAGAATTACTGGAAGATCCTGAACGGCCTGCTCAATGAATACGCCGTCGTTCGGATCGGCGGCGAGCCGAATCCTAAGAGCCCGACGGCGCGGGACGTCCGGATCAAAACCGTCGCTTCCCTCAACGGCGTCCGGTACAACGAGTGGGTCAAGAACAATCGCGATTACGTCGACAAGCAGTCGAACGGCCAGATCGCCTACGTCCACATCCAGTCCATGAACGCGCCGTCGCTGCGCATCTTCGAAAACGAGGTCAGCCAGTTCGCGAACAAGAAGGGGATTATCGTCGACATCCGCTACAACGGCGGGGGCAACACCGACCAGGAGATCTTGAACATCCTCTCGCGCCGGCCCTACGAGTATTGGAACAGCCGTTCGGGTTCGCGGGCTTGGGGCCGCCGGCCGCAGCAGTCCATCGCCGGGCCTAAGGTCATGATGATCAACTGGCGTTCAGCTTCGGACAGCGAGGTCACGCCGCAGGGCTTCCGCGACCTGGGCCTGGGCCGGATCGTCGGCAACCCGACCGCGGCCATGGTCATCGCCACAGGCGGCTACGGCCTGCTCAACGGCGGTTCGATCCGGACGCCCGGCGCCCTTGTCGTGACCTACGACCCGACCAAGCCGAACAACTACGGCATCAATATGGAGAATTTCGGAGTGGCCCCCGACGTCTTCGTCCGGAACTCGCCCAAGGACGACATGGATAAGTTCGACCGCGAGCTCGACACGGCCGTCAAAGAGGCTTTGAAGATGCTCAAAGAAGGCAAGTGGCAATACTAAAGGAGCCATCGTGGAAAACCATGACAAGTTGGAGTTGAACCGCCGGCGGTTCATCGCTTATTTCTCGTCCATCGGATTGGGCGCGACGTTAATGCCCGGCGCGCTTCTGGCCCAGGCCCAGGACGCTCAGGTGATCACGCTCGGCATGGTCGACGAGGCCGCCAGGATCGCCGGCCTGACCCTTCCGCCCGACGCGGAAAAGCGGATCGCCGACAGCTTAAGCCGGAGAGGCAGCTTCCTGGCCAATTATCAAGCTCTCCGCGACCTGAAGCTGGGCAACGACACACCTCCGGCCATTGTCTTCAATCCCCTCCTGCCGGGAATGAAACTCCCCCCGGACCGCAAGACCTTCAAATGGTCGAAGCCGGAAGCGGCCAAGCCCAAGACCGACGAGGACCTGGCCTTCCTGCCCCTGACGCACCTCGCCCGCCTCATCGAGAAGCGGGTGATCAAATCGCTCGACCTGACCAAGCTCTACCTGGAGCGTCTGAAGAAATACGATCCCATCCTCCACTGCGTCGTCACGCTGACTGAGGAACTCGCCCTCAAGCAGGCCGCCCAGGCCGACGCCGAGATCGCCGGCGGGAAATACCGCGGCCCGCTCCACGGCATCCCCTGGGGGGCCAAGGACCTGCTCGCGGTCAAAGGCTACAAAACGACCTTCGGCGCATCGCCGTATAAAGACCAGGTCATCGATGTCGATTCGACGGTCTTTACCCGGCTGAGCGAAGCCGGGGCGGTCCTCGTGGCCAAGCTGACCATGGGCGCGCTGGCCCAGGGCGACCGCTGGTTCGGCGGGCAGACGAAGAGCCCTTGGGACCCGGCCAACCCGACCAGCGGCTCGAGCGGCTCCTCGGCCGGACCGGCTTCGACGACGGCCGCCGGCCTGGTCGGATTCTCGATCGGCACGGAGACCCGCGGTTCGATCATGTCGCCGGCGAGCCGCTGCGGGGTAACGGGCCTTCGGCCGACCTTCGGCCGCGTCAGCCGCTACGGAGCCATGGCCCTCTGCTGGACGATGGACAAGATCGGCCCCATCTGCCGGACCGCCGAGGACTGCGCTCTAGTCCTCAAGGCCATCAACGGGCCGGACGGAAAGGACAACCATGTCCTCCCGGCTCCTTTCGATTGGGACGCGACGCGCGACGTGCGCAAGCTGCGCGTCGGATACATCAAAACGGATTACGAAGGCGACATCCCCGACGACCCGAAGAATCCGGACCGCGTCCAGCGCCAGCGCGAGAACCGCAAATTCAACGTCGAGGCTTTGGCCGTCTTTAAGGCGTTGGGCGTGAACCTGATCCCGATCGAACTGCCCAAGGTCTCGAGCGGCGATATGGACTTCATCCTGACGACCGAGGCCGCGGCCGCTTTTGACGAGCTCATCCGCAGCGATAAGCTCGACCTGATGTCGGCCGAGCCGGAGCGGAGCGCCTGGGTCGGTTCGTTCCGTCTCCACCGTTTCGTTCCGGCCGTCGAATACATCCAGGCCAACCGGGCCCGCTACCGGCTGATGCAGGAGTTCGCCAAGGTCTTCGATAAGATCGACCTCTTTATCGGCAGTTCGCTCGGCGTGACCAACATGACCGGTCATCCGGAGATCAGCCTGCCCTCCGGGTTCGATTCCAAGGGTCAGCCGGCCAGCTTGCGTTTCACGGGGCGTTTATTCGGCGAGGAGGATATGCTCCTCCTGGCCCGGGCGTTCCAGGGCAAGACCGGCCATCATCTAAAAAGGCCGAAGCTGTGACGTCGGAGAGGCGGAAATCGGGGACATGACCCAATTTTCCTAAATTGGGATCGTGTCCCCGATTTCCGAGCGAAGGGAGGTTTGATATGAGCGTCAAAAATCATCTCCAAAAACGCCTCTCTGTGGTCTTTTTAGCCGGTTCGCTCGGCGCGCTCACGATCCTCTCCGCGCCCCAATCGAAACCGGTCATGATTGGCCCGGCCGACGGGCCGGAGGACATCGTCCGAAAAGCGGCGGCCGTAACACCGTCGGAGCGCCAGATCGCCTGGCAGGAGATCGAGTTCGCCGGGTTCATCCATTTCGGCATGAACACCTTCACCAACCGCGAGTGGGGCGAAGGCACGGAGGACTCGAAGCTCTTCAATCCCACGGATTTCGACGCCCGCCAGTGGGTGGCGGCCTTCAAAGCGGCCGGAATGAAGATGCTGATCCTGACCGCAAAACACCACGACGGTTTCTGCCTCTGGCCGAGCCGATATACCAAGCATTCGGTCAAAAACAGCCCCTGGCGCGGCGGCAAAGGCGATGTCGTCCGCGAGGTGGCCGACGCCTGCCGCGAAGCGGGTTTGAAGCTCGGCCTTTATCTTTCGCCCTGGGACCGTCACGAGCCCACCTACGGCGATTCGCCGGTCTACAACGAGCATTTCAAGAACCAGCTGCGCGAGCTGCTGACGAACTACGGCGACGTGGCCGACATGTGGTTCGACGGCGCCTGCGCCGAAGGTCCCAACGGCAAGCGGCAGGTCTACGACTGGCCCGGCTACTGGGCCGTTATTCGGGAACTGCGGCCCCAGGCTACGATCTCGATCATGGGGCCGGACGTCCGCTGGTGCGGTAACGAGGCCGGGATCTCCAGGGAGAGTGAATGGAGCGTCGTTCCTCTGCTCAAGCCGATCGAAGAGGCCATCGCGGACAGCACCGGCGGGATCGATTTCCAGAAAAAGGACCTCGGCTCCCGGCAGGCGCTGGCTGAAGCGGCCAAAAAAGGAGCCCAACTCGTCTGGTATCCGGCGCAGGTCGATACCTCCATCCGGCCCGGCTGGTTCTATCACGCCGCGGAGGACACCAAGGTCAAGTCCCTTCCGCACCTGCTCGACGCCTATTACGGCGCGGTGGGCGGCAATGGCCTGCTTCTGCTCAACGTGCCCCCCGACCAGAGGGGCCGCCTCCACGACAACGACGTCCGGCGCCTGAAACAGGCCGGGGACGTCCTGCGGACGACCTTCGCCGCGAATCTGGCCCAGGGCGCGAAGGCGACGGCGTCACAAACAAAAAAAAGCGGATCTTATGGCGCGGCCAATATCACCGATGCCGACAAGGACAGCTATTGGACCGCCGACGACGGCGTCACGGCGGCCGCGATCGAATTCGACCTGGGGACCGCCAAAGCGTTCAACGTGGCCATGCTCCAGGAACAGATCACAGCCGGCCAGCGGATCGAAGAGTTCTATGTGGACGCCTGGACGGGAAGCGAGTGGAAAGAGATCGCCCGCGCGACGACGGTCGGTTACAAAAGGCTGCTGCGTTTTCCGGAGGTCACGGCGGCCAAGGTCCGGGTCCGGATCACGCGGTCGAGGGTCTGCCCGACGCTCTTGAGTTTCGGCCTGTTCCACGCCCCGGACGTTTCCTAAGACCCGACCGAGTTTGACAGGACGGGACCGAAGGTTTATACTATTGATTCTAGAGGAATAGTATATTCGCGCTCGAACAAGGAGTTCACCATGACATACAAACACGGAGCACGGATCGCTCTGGGTTGTGGACTGGTTCTCATCCTGGCTTCGATAGGAAGCTCCGCGGCGGGACCGGCCGGATCTGTGGCGGCCGGAGCCCGGTTTCAGGCCGCTTCGGGCAGCCAGGAGATCGTCTATAAGCCGATGCCCAAAACAGGCAAGAAATACGAGCTTGGCGACGGCAATTATGTCGTTTACGACTTCAGCGAAAGGCCGAAAATGGGCACGGTCATCCTGAAGATTCAGATCTTTAACAAAAAAGGCGAGCAAATAACGCCCTATGCCATCAAAGGCCGGTCGGACATGCCTTCAATGCGCGGCGCCCACGATTCCGGGGACGTGGAATTCAAGTTGAACCGGAAGAACGATTACCTCATGCCGGTCAACATCGTCATGCCGGGCGACTGGGAAGTGCGGGTGACCTTCTTCAAGGATGGGAAGCCGGTCTATTACGGCAGCATCACTTTTGATGTCTAAAAAGTCCGCTCTTCTTGCCTTTCTGATGCTCGGGGCCGGGGCCAATGCCCTCCTCGCCTCAAGCTATCTTTTCTATCTCGAAGCCCAGGGGGTCGCCGGCTGGTCGTCGGCGGCGAAAAAAGCCGTCTTCTTCTCCATGAGCCGGGAAGAGGTCATGCAGAAGCCGGGCCTCGGATTCGATTTTGTCCAGCGGTTCTCCGGGGCGTCGGGAGACTTCGCCGTTTTGGCGATTCAGGGACGTCTGAGCGTCAATGCGGAGGGAGGCAAAACTCTTGAGCCCCAAATTTACAACGCATATTTAAAAATGAAAACGGGCTTGGCGGATTTCTGGATCGGCCATAACAAACCGAAATTCGGGCTCTCGGACGTTTTGGACAATCACGCGACCCTGCTTCAACCTCTATCCATGATGGGGTTCGGTTTCGACCGTGACTGGGGTGCCGGCGTCGAACGCGACACGGCCTGGGGGAGCGCCGGCCTTTCCCTGACCACGGGCTCGGGGATGGCCTTGAAAACCGGCGGGAACTATTTTCTCGCGGGCCGAATTTCGAAGGGCGTCCTCGGCCAGGACAACTTCAGCGGGGGATTTTCGGCGGCGCTCGGCCGGATTTACGATGTTGCCGGTTATGAGAGGATTTCCGAGACACCGATGAAATTCCTCATGGCCGGAGTCGACCTCACTTGGCGCCGCGATAATTGGGAGCACAATTTCGAGGTCATGGCCGGCAGCCGCGACGAGCGCGGGGCGGCGGCCGTGTTCTGGAGAACGGGCCTCGGGCTGCTCGAGGAATCGCGGCTGAAGCTCGAAGCCCAGCCGGTCTTCATGGTGATGCAGGGATCGGCCCAATTCCAGTTCGCGGTGGGAGCGACCTATCTGGCCCATCCGGACTGGACGCTGAGGACGATGGTCGCCTATGACAGCGAGCTGAAGGATACGAAAGTCCTTTTTCAGATATATTATTACAAGGGGATACGATTTTGAGAATCCTCCTTCGTTGTCCCCAGGAGTTCCCATGAAAAGCCTCGTCGCCGTTTTTCTCATCGTTTTCATCGCCGCCGCGCCCCTGCTTGCCGCGGTCGGCTGCGACCTCAACGACCCGGACCGCGACGTCAAACGTCTTTTCCCCGAATCCACCGGCTATAAGACGCTTTATGTCACCATCGCCCAGAAGGGCGGAGAGCCGCTGCTCCGCAGGGTCGAGGCGCGCCTCGGCGACAAGTTCCAGGGCCTTTACGAAACCATGGACGTTCCCTACACGATGTACCAAATCTTCAAGGGCAAGGACCTCATCGGCTATATTCACGGCGTCAATCAGAAAGGCGAATTCGGCGGGATCCAGGTCTTCCTGGCTCTCGACCTCGAAGGCAACATCCGGGGCTTCTACTTTCAGAAGATGACCGGCCGCTACGCCAAGCTCCTCCGCGACCCGGAGTTCGGCAAGCAGTTCGCCGGATTAAACCTGAAGGATTTCGGTGATTACGACGTTGCGACGGCGCAGGCCAAGCCCGGCAGCCGGGCGGCGGCGATCAAGAACCCGGCCCCGCAGGCGGAATCGGACTTCCACGCCGCCCTCCGGGCGACGAAAAAGAATTTGATCCTATGCGACGAATTTCTGCTCGGCAATAAATACACGAAATAATAAGTGAGATGGCCCCGCCAAGAGGCTCGCCATGACACTGAAGGAAAAAACATGACCAAGAAGATCAACATCTACCAGGTCGCTTATAAGAACCTGCTCCGCAAGAAAACGCGGACCGGGCTGACCATCCTGGGCATCGGGCTTTCGGCCTGGGTGCTCATCAGCCTGCTGGGGTTCAACCGGGGCTACGAAGCGGCGTTGAACAAAGACATCGACAACATGGGCTTCCAGGTCCTCGTGACCGCCAAGGGCTGTCCGTACGAAGCCGCGACGCTCATGCTCAAGGGCGGGACCGGCCTGCGCTACATGAAGGAGTCCATCCTCGCCGATATCCTCAAGCATAAGGAAGTGGAGAGACTCACGCCCCAGCTCATGGCCGCCATCTTCGATCCGAACAAGGGCGAGAGCGGCGGGATCAACGCCTACCTCGGCGTCGATCCGGTCACCTTCCCGGCGATGAAGTCGTACCTGAAATTCAAGCAGGGAGGCTGGTTCACCGATCCGACGGCCCTGGAAGCCGTCGTCGGCTACGAGGCGGCCGAGCTCGAGCAGCGCGAGGTCGGCGACAAAATGCTCATCCCGGAGAAAAACATCGAGTTCAAGGTCGTCGGGATCCTGGCCCGGTCCGGAACCGCCGACGACGGGACGATCTTCATGCCTCTCAAAACCGTCCAGAAGATCTTTGACAAGGAGGGCCTGATCACGGCCGCCGGCATCAAGGTGAACAAGGACGCCAACATGACCGAGCTCGAGAACAAGCTCTACGATCTGCCCGACGTCCAGGTCGTCTCCATGGCCCAGGTCAAGAACACGATCATGAGCCTGGTCTCGACGGCCAAAGTCATGGTCTTCTCGATCGCCCTGATCGCCATCCTCATCGCCATGCTGGGCGTCATCAACACGATCCTGATGTCGGTCCTCGAGCGGTACCAGGAGATCGGCATCATCAAGAGCATGGGGGCCATGCCCTGGGACGTCTTCCGGATGATCTGGACCGAAACGGTCATCCTCTGCCTCCTCGGCGGGGTGATCGGCATCGGCATCGCTTTCGCCCTGTCCAAGATCACCGATATCCTGATCCGGCGCCTCCTCCCCTACACGCCGACCGGGAGCCTGATCAGCATCGACTCGCAGTTGGGGTTCATTACCCTCGGCGTCGTCCTGGGGATCGGGCTCTTGAGCGGCATTTATCCGGCCTGGCGGGCGGCCCGGGTCCGGCCTCTCGAATCCATCCGGAGCGAAGGAGACTGATATGAGCCGCGAGAACAACCTGGCCCTCGAAGCCCAACATCTGACCAAGATCTATAAACGCGGAGCCGAGGAGATCGTGGCCGTCGACGACGTCTCCTTGACCGTCCGCAAAGGCGAATTCGTGTCGTTCATCGGCCCGTCGGGGTCCGGGAAGACGACCCTGATCAATATCCTCGGCTGCCTCGACAACACCACGTCGGGAAGCCTCAAAATCAGCGGAGAGACGGTCTTCTCGGAAAACAAATGTCTTTCGGAAAGCGACCTGACGAAGATCCGGCGTCAGGTTTTCGGCTACATTTTCCAGAAGTTCTATCTCGTCCCGACGCTGACCGTCTATGAAAACGTACTTCTCCCGTTCGCCTTTTTCAAGAAAGCCGAAGCGAACGCGGACCCCATGGAGATCCTGAGATTCCTGGGAATCGACAAGAGGACGAGCCACCGGCCCTCCGAGCTATCGGGCGGCGAGATGCAGCGCGTCGCGATCGCCCGGGCGCTCATCAACAAGCCGGAGATCCTCCTGGCCGACGAGCCGACGGGAAACCTCGATTCGAAGCGCAGCGTGGAGATCGGCGAAATCTTGAAACGGCTCAACGAAAAGGAAGGCCTGACCGTCCTTCTCGTGACGCACAATCCCGCCCTGGCCGGGATCGCCCACCGGACGATCAGCCTGCACGACGGGAAGATCGCTTAGACGGCTTAAAACATCGTCAACGGCCAAAAAGAAACTTCAAGGATTTTTTTTTGCCAAGGCTTCCTTGATCTGTTTCCGGACGGATTCGTAGCGCGTGATCGAATCCTTGGACTTCGTCAACGATAAGGCTTTTTCGATAGCCGTCAACGCTTCCCCCGGCTTGCCATCCAGGAGGAGGAGCTCAGCCATCGTTGCCCAGGAGTCGGAGTTGTCCTTGGCGAGATCGCAGGCCGAACACGCGGCTTCGAGGGCTGAATTGAGATTCTTGCCCATCCGCTTCCAGAACACCGCGTAATTGGCCAAGGCTGGCGCGTTTCCGACGATGGTTTTCATGTAAGCCGGTCCGTAGACCTCCTCGGCCCGGTCCGCCCTCCCGGCGCTCAGGTAACCATATGCCGCCGACATCCGATCCGCCCAGAACAATGACGGCAGGCGGACTACCGTGTCGAGAGCTTCCAAGGCGCTGTCTTTATTCGTATTCTTGCCCAACCAGAACCGAGCGTACTGACAAAGGGCGAGGGGATCATCCTTGATGTGGGGAAGATAGCTGGGACCGAAAATCAAGAATAAGGCTTCGGGCCTGTTCGCTTTGTCCAATGCTATGGCGGCCCTATATTGGTCGGCCCACGTTCGGAAGCTCTCGCTCGCCGCTTTGACCAGAGCGGGAACGGCACTTTCCAGGTTGCTGTTCCGGTTGACCCAGAAGCTCCCATAGTCGTAGAGAATGGAGTGATCCCCAGCGTGGCGGGCGATGAAATCAGGCCCAAAGACGGCCAGCGCCCGCTCGGGGTAACCGGCCTTGATGAGGGCGCTCGCTGCGGAACTTCGGTAATGGATGCTCTCGGGTCTAAGGCGAAGTAACGTTTCCAAAGTGTCCAGGGCGCTTTCCACGTTCATTTTGCGGGCAAGCCAAAAACTGAAGTATTCATAAAGCTCAGCGGGATCGTTTTCGACGTTCTTCACAAAGCCGGGACCGTAAACCTCCAGGGCTTTATCCGGCTTGCCGGGCGGATAAAGATAGAATCGGGACGCCGAGCGCCTGAACGAAGCGTTGGCAGGGCACATGGCGAGCGCCAGGGTGACGGCCGCTTCGGCGTCCTCCAGATTTGTGTTCTTGACGTTCCAGAATTCGGCGTAGTTCATCAACGCCTCGGCCCAGCTTCTAATCTGCAAGGCCATGAATTCGCGTCCGTAGGCGTCTTTGGCCTTGGCCGGATCACCCTTTAAGAGCCAGAGCTCGGCCAGGTTCAAGACAGCGCGGGTCAAATCGTTCTTTTTAAGTACATCGACCGTGCTCTCGGCGAATGCGAGACCGCGATCCAAGGAATTCTTCGCTTCCGGCTGATCCTGATATCGCTGGACCTCGGCGACATAGCGCTCCAAAACCTCCGGATCATGAGGGCACATGGCAAAGAGCTTGTAAAAAGTCGCCGCGCCCTCTTCATCATTAAGCCGCGTCCCACGCGTCAGATCCAGGTAAGCATCCTTCGTTAAACGGCCGGCGGGCTGATCGCGGACGAATTTCTCAAGATGGTCCGGCTCGATCGTACCCCAGGTGACCAGAAATGTCCGGGCATACTGATAATCGGCCATCTCACGACAAGAAACCTCTTCCCCGTTCTCCCGCCTCATCATGATCTTGCTCTCGGGATCGAGTGACGCCGCTTCCTTAAAGAGAGGGAGGGCTTTTTCCCGTTGCTGGCGAACCTGGTATTTCAGACCGAGTTTAATGAGGATTTCGGGATTTCGTGGTTCCTTAATAAGGCGCCGGGACAAAGATTGGATCGTATCCGTCCCGGAGAGGACGGCGAGGACCTGGCGATGCCATTTTTCGGCGGGGGGAAGATAGCCGGAGATCCAGTCAAGAACGGTCCGGTCCGTATCCATGAAAAGAATGAAAGGCGTACTTTGAACTTCGAACTCTTTGAACAATTTTTCGCCGTAGATTTCGCCTCGGCGGACCCGATAGAGGACAAAATGGTCCTCTAGAAATTTTTGGTATTTTGGATTGTCGTAATACTGCTGACCCAGCAGTATGCAGCTCCCTCAGCCGACCTCGGTGAAAAAGTCGACGAGGAGAGGCCTCCCCGCCGCCTTGGCCTTGGCCAGGGCATCGTCGAGAGAGCCCGCAAGCCAGGTCTGGGCCGCGGCCGATGACAAAGCGATCGATCCCAACAGACATAAAACAAGACCGACTTTTCGCATCGCGATATCCCCTTTAACGCAGTGGCATTCGCATTTCCAGTTCAATAATACGCCTCGCGCTGCGTCTATTCAAGACGCCCATTTGAGATGGAGCTTTTTTTGATTTAAAGCGCAATCCCTTAAGTAGAGATTGATCAGGTGTTGGTAAGGCACGCCCAACTCGTTGGCCATGGCTTTAAAATAGAACACCGATTCTCTGTCGAGTCTGATGGTTACGGGCTGCTTGAGTTGTTTAATATAGGGATTTTTCTCGCCTTTCATCTTGGCGAAATCGTAACGTGCTCTCATGGTTTTACCTCCAGTATGAGGCGACCTCGCTTTTCGTCGCCTTGCGGGCTGAAATGATGCGAATGACCATGTCATCCGAACGATAACAATGACAGACGATCAGCACCCTCAGCCGGATGCTCAATCCAAGCATGATAAAACGATCTTCGTCCCGTGAATGATCCGGGTCATTGTATCGGAGAGCGTTCTCGTCTAGAAATACGGTCTGGGCTTCGTCAAACGAGATACCATGCTTTCGCTTGTTGGCGCGGCTCTTTCTCTCATCCCATTCGAATTCGATATCCACTATATTTACAATGTACGTATATTCCCATGATATGTCAACCTCAATATTTCTTGACTTGTCTCCTGCGCGTTGCCTACAATAGGGGCTCAAGGCCGCTACGGCCTCTTTGTTCGAGGAATGGAAAGCGGGGCGTAAGCGGTTTCTTCAACGCTATCTGCATGGGGGTCATCCATGAGAGACATGGTCAATCTGAGGCACGACGAAATCCCGGCCCGGTGGTATAACATCATTCCCGACCTGCCGGTGCCTCTGCCGCCGCCGCTCGATCCCGATCACGGACCGTCGCGGATCGGCAACCTGCCCAACCTCATGATCGGAGAGTGCCTGAAACAGGAGTTCTCGCTGGAGAACTGGATCGACGTCCAGGGCGGAGTCATGGATCTGTTCGCCAAGGCCGGACGGCCGCGGCCGCTGTTCCGGGCTTCGAATCTCGAAAAAAGACTCGACACGCCGGCCCGGCTCTACTACAAGAGCGAATTTTTCAGTCCGACGGGGAGCCACAAGGTCAATACCGCCCTCGCTCAGTGCTGGTACGCCAAGCAGCAGGGCTTTAAGCGGGTCACCACCGAAACGGGGGCCGGCCAATGGGGCACCGCCCTGGCCTATGCCGCCGCCGTGACCGGCCTCAAATGCACGGTCTACTGGGTCCGGAGCGTTTATAATTGGAAGAAGGACCGGCTCTCGTTCATGAATCTTCTCGGCGCGGAAGTTTTTGCTTCGCCGAGCCCCAGGACCGAGGTGGGCAGGTCGCTCTATGACAAGAATCCCAACCACGTGGGCTCGCTCGGCATCGCTATTTCCGAGGGGCTCGAAGATTCTCAAAAAGACCCAACGGCGACCTATAGCTTGGGCTCGGTCCTCAACCACGTCCTCATGCAGCAGACCGTCATCGGCCTCGAATCCCAGAAGCAGTTCGAACTCTTCGGCGACTATCCCGACGTCGTCGTCTCCTGCCTCGGCGGCGGGTCCAACTTCGGCGGATTCGCCCTTCCCTTTATGGCCGACGTCCTCAAGAAGGGCAAAAAGATCAAATTCATCGCCGCCCAAAGTCAGGTGGCCCCGAATCTCCAAGGCACATACCAGTATGATTTCGCCGACTATGCCGAAATGACGCCTCTCCTGAAAATGTACACCCTGGGCCACAAGTCCGACATGGAACCGGTCAAGGGCGACGGGCTGCGCTACCACGGCTGTTCGCCCATCATCAGCCTTCTCCGGCACGAAGGCTACATCGACACGGTCGCCTATCCGAAGGACGAGAAGCACGTCTTCGAAAACGCCCGCCTGTTCATGGAGACCGAGGGCTGGCTGCCGGCGCCGGAATCGGCCTATTCGATCTGCGCCGCCATCGACGAAGCGCTCAAGTGCCGGGAATCGGGCGAGAAAAAGACCATCGCCTTCAACATCAGCGGCCACGGCTTTCTGGATATTCCCGGCTACCGGGCCGTCCTGGGGTTGGAATAATCGATCGCGATGACGTAAGAGCGGGCCGAATCCGCCGTTTCTTCAGGTTGTATCCCGGATCTTCTCGATCTCCCGTATTTTATCGGCAAGGCGCTTGGCGCTGACGGGGAAGGCCGTCTTCAACTCCGGGGCGAAAAGGGACACCTTGAACTCCTCGACCATCCAGCGGAAGTCTGCGACTGCGTCCCTGATCTCGACCGGTATCTGAGCTTTGGCCTCTGCGCGCATAAACTCCAAGGCTCGGACGAAGGGCTCGGCCTGGGCGGCTTTGCGAAGATCCTTTTCCGGATCGTTCTTGGCCCGTTCCAATCTAAGCCGGAGTGCGCTCAAATAGCGGGGGATTTGGGTCAACCGGTCGATCGCATAGATTTCCAAAAAATTCTTCGGCACCAGCCGGTCGAGCTCCTGGCGGACCTGCCGGCAGATGCCGGCCAGGACCTTGTTCGAGGCATGCGTCTTTTCGATCGTATAGAGCGCGGCATGGATCTCCTGGTACGCGGCGAGGACGGGACGGGCCGCCTCCCACAGCGCGTGGGCTTTCTCGAAAAGCGCCCGGACGACCGTGTCCGCGTAAGCTTTGAACTCCTCCGCGGAACGGACGTCCTTCTGGAAGACCGCGGTCTTGAGATTCTCGACGAGCATCTTCTCGACGGCTTCCTTCCCCCCGAAATACAAGGCTGCTTTCTGATATTCGGCGGGAAGGACGAGGCGGCGCTCCACAAATTTCAGGTCCTTGGCGAACTTGAGAAGAAGAAGCGTCTGAACGCCTTTTTTATGCGAGGTGAAGGCCTCTTCATATGTTTTGAACAATCTCAGGTTCGCTCCATTCGCTCCGGCTTCCAGACCCGGATAAGCGACGGCGCCGGGACCGATCGAGACGAGCTCGGGCAGATCGTCGAAATCCCAGGCCGTGATCCCGGTCCGCTCCCATTGTTGGCGGCCTTGGGCCCAAACCCGCGGGTCCTGGGCCGCGGCCCGGGCCGCTTCCTTCCGGGATCTCCGCACGGTCTCCAGGTCCCGGCCGGCCACGACCTCATTGCCCTGCGGATCGAGGACGGCGACGCGTAATTTCAGATGCTTCGGCAGTTCGACCTGAGCCCATTCGGCCGCGGGGATGTCGGCGCGAAAGCGCTGTTTGGCGAGGCGGGACAGCATCTCGAAGAGCGACGTGTCGGACGGATTGATCTCATGGAGGATGAGATTCACCGCGTCGGAAGCGGGGACGAGAAGTTTCCGGAATCGCTTCGGCAGTCCTTTGATGAGCTCCATGATCTTGTCCCGGAGATGCCCGGGAATCCCCCACTCCAAGGGCTCGACGGGAATTCTCCCGGCAAACTCCGCCGGGATCCCGATCGTGACGCCGTCGTCCTCGTCGCCCGGAGCAAATTTATAGGAGAGCTTGAACCTGCGGCCGCCGATGGACAGTTCATCAGGAAATAAGGCCAATTCCCGCGGATCGGGGAACGTCCGGAGAAGGTCCGTTTCCTTCATGGTCAGGAACGCGTCACCGCCCCGGCGCCTGATCCGCTCCTTCAGTCCGCGGAGATCGGTGACGCCGGCCAGGCGATTCGCGTAGAACCCGGCCCGGATCTTCTCGTCGACCAAGATGTCGTGCCGCCTTAGCTTCTCCTCGATGGTCGACAAGCGGGCCGTGAGATCGAGATTGTGATGGAGGAACTCGAGATGCTCCTTGACCTGCCCTTCGACGAGCGCGGAGCGGATAAAAAGAGCGTGGGCCTCATCGGGCGCGACAGGCCCGTAGGGGACGGTCCGGCCCGTGACGATTTCCAGGCCGAACAGGGACACGCGCTCCTCGGCCACGACCTGGCCTCGGTTTTTATCCCAGTGCGGGCCGGCATAGGCATACCGGCACAGCGGGCCGCCCAGCGCCTCCAGCCACCCGGCCTCGATCCGAGCCGCGGTCCGGGCGAACAGCCGGCTCGTCCGGACCATCTCCGCGGCGACGATCCATGAGGCGTTCTTATTGAACAGCGTCGATCCGGGAAAGGCCATGACCTCCCGGCCTTTGGCCGCCGTGTACATGTTCCGGTCTTTATGGGTCGCGATATTCGACAGGTATCCGCTCAGGATGGACTTGTGGACGGCGGCATAGAGAGGCTTGGACATTTCGACGCGTTGCGTCCTTCCCGGGGGGATGCGCAGCTCCCTCAGGATGTCCAGGATCTCATTGTGGATGAAGGTCCATTCGCGCATCCGGGCGAACGAAAGAAAATGGTCGCGGCAGAACGTCCGCTTCTGGGCGTGGCTCGTCTGGCGCTCGAGGTCCCCGTGATAGCGGTTCCAGATGTTGAAAAGGGTCAGGAAATCGGAGTCGGGATCGCGGAACGGGGCGTGCATGGCGTCGGCCTGGGCCGCTTTCCCGGGGGGGCGCTCGCGCGGATCGCGGACACTCAAGGCCGAAGCGATGATCGCCGTTTCGCTGAGACAGCCCTCCTTGCGGGCTTCGAGCAGCATCCGGGAGATCCTGGGATCGAGCGGCATGCGGGCCATCAGCCGGCCTTTCTCGATCAGGGCGGCCTCCTGTCCGCGGCGTTCGATCGCGCCCAGTTCGACCAGCGTCTCGTAGCCGTCCTCGACGTTCTTCGGATGGGGCCGGTCGACGAAGGGAAACTTTAACGGATGTCCGAGGTTGAGGTCGATCATGCGCAGGATGACCTCGGCCAGGTTCGAGCGGAGGATTTCGGGCGGCGTGAATGGATCCCGCGCCGCGTAATCGTCCTCGGCGTAGAGCCGGACGCAGAGCCCGCGGTCGACGCGGCCGCAGCGGCCTTTGCGTTGGTCGGCGCTGCTCTTGGAGATGGCCCGGATCGGCAGGCTGTTGATGCGCGCGCCGGGAAGATATTGAGAGATCCGGGCGAGGCCCGTGTCGACGACGTACCTGATCCCCGGAATCGTCAGGGAGGTCTCGGCGACGTTCGTGGCGACCACGATCTTGGGGCCCGTGACAGAATAGACGCGGCCCTGCTGGGCGCCGGGAAGCCGCGCGTATAAAGGCAGGACGGTGACGCCGGGGTAGCGTCGGCCTTCGAGGATCTCGCAGGTCTCTAAAATGTCCTGTTCGGTCGGCATGAAGACAAGAACATCCCCGGCCGGTTTCCCCTTTTTGAGATCGTCCACGGCATCGGCCGCCATCTGGACGTAATCGGCCTCGCCGCCGTCGTCGTCCTCGGGCCGCGGCGGCCGGTAATCGACCTCGACCGGATAGAGCCGCCCGCTGACCTCGAGGACGGGCGCGCCCTCGAAGGCCCGGGAAAATTTCTCGATATCGAGCGTCGCCGAAGTGATGATCAGCCGCAGGTCCGGCCGGACGGGAAGAAGCATCTTGACGATGCCCAACAAGAAATCAATGTTCAGGCTCCGTTCGTGGGCCTCATCGATAATGAGCGTGTCGTATTCCCGGAGCCGGGGGTCGGATTGGGTCTCGGCCAGGAGCATGCCGTCGGTCAAGACCTTGATCAGGGTGTCCCTCGAGGTCCGCTCGTCGAAGCGGATCTTGTATCCCACGGTCCGGCCGACCGGCTCGCCGAGCTCCTCGGCGATGCGCTGGGCGATGGTGATGGCGGCGATGCGGCGGGGCTGGGTGCAGGCGATCCGGCCGCGCCGGCCCCGGCCCGCCTCGAGGCACATCTTCGGGATCTGGGTGCTCTTGCCGCAGCCCGTCTCGCCCGAGATGATCACGACCGGATGTCCACGGACGGCCCCGACGATCTCGGCGCGCTTGCGGGTGATGGGGAGTTCGGGAGGATAAAGAATCACGAACTCACTCATACCATAGGCTCAGGATAGGGGTCAATCACCTCCACCGGAACCTCCACCGGAAACCGGGGGTCGTCTGGGGTCGCGTCACTACTTTCCACTCTAGAAAGCGGAAAATGTAGACGCGACCCCGAATTTCGTGGTACAAAAGATGTTCATGTCCGTACTCACCCAAAAAAGGTAGTTTTTAAACCATGAAAAGACTTTTTATCTGGCTCATGATCGGATTCTCTCTTATCACGTTATCGCCAGCCGCGACCAAGCTCCAGCCCGGATTCAGCTTCGGCCTCAAGGGCGGCCTCAATATCGCCGATTTCAGCGGGGCCGATGTCGATCGGGCCTTCCAGACCAAAGCGGGATTCGCCGCGGGAGGTTTCCTGGCGTATCGCCTCGGCAATATACTCGCGATTCAAGCCGAGATCCTCTACACCCAAAAAGGGGCGAAAATCTTCGCCCAAGTCCAAGGCACGGCGCTCAATGAATGGCTCAATTTAAACTATATCGAAATTCCCCTGCTGTTCAAATTCTATCCGCCCTTGGACTCCGCCATCCGGCCGATGTTCTTCGCCGGCCCTTACCTGGCCTTCAAATCCAGCTTCAAGGATGAATGGGAATACGGCGAGCTGAGCGGAAACGACGACGTCCCGACGTTTCGGGAGAGGGAAACCGGCTTCGCCGCCGGCGGAGGCCTGGACTTCCCGGTCGGGAAAGGGATGAGAATGAGCGCGGAGATCCGTTATTCCCGAGGGTTATCCACCTTATCAAAGGACGCCGAGGAAAAGGGCTATAGCTCGGTTTTCGCCATCCTGGTCGGAATTGCTTTCGGAAAATAAATGACACGTCCGGCTCCGAAGCCCGGTTCCGCCGGCCGGGCGGACGGAGGAGGGGGGCTTTTTTTATGGCTTCTTTTCGGCAAGGGCCCGGGACAATTCCTGGAGCCGGAACATGAGGTGGAAAGGCGCCTCCTCGTCGCTTTTGACGAGCAGA
The DNA here is from genome assembly GCA_026393865.1 of Candidatus Aminicenantota bacterium. Taxonomy (GTDB): domain Bacteria; phylum Acidobacteriota; class Aminicenantia; order Aminicenantales; family UBA4085; genus JAPKZI01. The sequence continues at coordinate 5,235 of JAPKZI010000140.1, read as the reverse complement.
GGGGAGCGTTTCAACGCGTCTTCGTAAGCCGCTAGCGCCTCCTCAACCCGCCCCCGCATCTCCAAGGCCTGCCCGAGGAACCAGTATCCGTCGAAGTCCGCCGGGTCCGCCGCGAGCAGTTTCTCGGCCGCGTCCTGGAGAGGCCCCGCGGCCTCCAACAACTGATGAACCCGACAAGCAAGGACCGCATCCTCGCGGGGGACGGCCGGAGGCGACAGAACCGTGATCGTGTTCGAAGCGATGGAGGCGACGCCGACGTCCAAGTTCGCGCTCAATTTTGCCCCGGCCGGCGGCTTGGCCGCGGAGGGGATCTCAATCATCAGATCGCATTCTTCAAAGGCCGTGAACTTGACGGATTCCTTTCCGGGCCATTTGCGAATGGCGTAGGAGTCGTTGATGCGGCGCCCGGCCGCCGCGTCGCCTTCAACCGAGAAGAGAATTCTTTTCAGCCATTCTTCGCGAGGCATCTGAAGCTCAACGGGCTCGATGGGTGAAGATTTCGTTTTATAAAAAGCGTATCTGTTTGAGAGCTCCCGCTCCAGGGCCGCGTTCCGGACGCGCTGGCACGAGACGGAGACGACCACGAGGCCGCTCGTCTCCGTCCCTCCCGGCTCATAATAGATCAGCATGTCGATCTGCGGCGACGGGCGCGGCCGCGGCGAGGATCGATCCGCCCCGGACGCTTTCGCGGCGAGGGATTCGACCGGTTGAATAACTTCCGATGTCCCAGTCTCTTTCTGCACTCCCAACCTCCCCAGCAGAAACAGCAGCACCAATCCGGTCAATCCGATGCCTAAGGCCCATCGTCCGATCTTTTCTTTGTTCATAAAATTATTTGTTCGATCCGCCGTTGGCGTGACTCCCTTTGACGGCCAGGGACGACCGGCACGGTCCCCGGCTTCCGGCGCCCGCCATGGGGAGAGGATCGCCGGCGCCGTTCTCGCGCTTCGGTCCGCCGTTGAGGCCGGTTCCCGCCCGGCTGATGCAGTAATCCGTGCCGAACGTGTCTTCAATCGGGTAGGGATAACAAGTGCCGTCGCCCGGATCATAATAGGGAAAAGCGAAGACATATCGCATGACGCAATTCACTTCGCCCGCGTGCGCCTGGCCGGGCTGTCCGACGGCGCCGATGTCTTTATCGCACTCGCTGACGCTGGGAAAATCCCCGTGATGCGTGATATTGACCGCATGCCCGAGCAGATGGGCCAGGGCCCAGGCGGCCTGATCGGGATTGGCTCTCCGCAACTTTCCTACGTCGATCAGGACCCGGTCCACTACGTTCGGGGTTCCAACCGTCGGTTCAACCTTGCCGAAGATAGTTTCCGGCAGGTGGGCAGGGCAGATATAGATCGCCTTCTGGATTCCCGCTGAGGCGTACCCACCATTGAAATTGACGACCCGGTCGGCAAGGCTGGAAACTTCGGTCCGGTCGAGGAAATGGACCGCCACGCCCAGCTTCGTGAAATGGCCGACGCCGCGGCCTACGTCATCGACTACGAACACGTCCTTGAGCCCCGGCCACGTATCCGACCACCGCCCCTTCATGACGAAACCTCGATATTCTTCAAAGTTGGAGAAGCCGTCGCCGTCCTCGAGACCGCCGGGTTCCGGATCCCGGTCGTCCACGGCCTTTTGGCCGAGAACGCCCCACCTCTCTTCCCAAAAGTCGGCGATATGGTTCTCGTTCTCGTCCAAAGGGAGCGTGATATAGGATTTTCCGTCGTCGGCCGGGACCTCGGACCAGATGCCGTCGATGTTGACCTCGGCCTTGAGGCGGCCGAACGCTCCGCTGTCGAAGGCTTGAACCACGATGGACGCCAGCCGGACCTGTTTCGTTCCTTCCAGGACGAAACGTCCGTCTTCGTTCCGGAGCGGTAAGAAATCCGGCTGGTTCCCGACGAACCGGAAATCAGGATCCTCGCCAAAGCCCGAGTTCATGCACCACCCTCGGCCGCGGCTCACATCGTACAGCGTGAACCGGAACAAGCCTTGGAGTTTCGTGAGCGGATCGATCTCCGCCGTGATCGTGATCGAATTCGCTTCTGGCCCGCCGATAGGACGCCAAGATTTCTCGATCTTGTGAAGCGTCGCGGGCCTGCCCTTGAGGACACCGAATTGAGGTTCCGACCGGCCTTGAACGGATTGTCTGGGAAAAACGGCTAAAGCCAGATAGAAGAAGGCCCCCAGCCCCACGCCGACGGCCGGATTCTTTATGTTCACTTGGCCCCTTTCTATCATTGTATTCCAAACGAAAAAAAAAGCCAAGACGACCTGAAATTGTCGATAGAGCCTGTCATCATGGACGGCCTCTCCTTTTCCTGAAAATCTGCCATGGCGGGGCCGGGTTTGTAATCGGCCGGCCGAGAACAGGCAAGAGCGGGCGGACCTAAAGAACGACAAGTCGGCCGGAGGGAAGGGGGAAGAAATCGAATCCGGCCAAAGGTTCCGAACAGACGATCTTGAGAGACGGTGATTCATGGGACCAGAGCTGGTAGTAATCGCTCGGATCATCGAACCGGCAGAACACATAGAAGCTGTTTTGATCGCAGAGGCCGATGTTGAGGGCCTGGACGCGCCGGGAATTTTGAACCAGGAAACTCGCCGTTTCCTCTAGGCTCGGGACGGGGGGCAGGCTCGGGAGTTTCTGCGTCAAGAGGGTCCATATCTTCTGCGACCCGATCTCGCCGGGGACGGGAACGGGCAAAGAAACGCCTTGGAGAAGTCCGTTAAAGACGAATCCGTACGCGCCCGCGACGAAGGGTTGATTGTAGGCCAGGTTGTTTTGCTGGCCGGGGAACGAAGCGCTCCTGGCGTGGACGATGAACGTCCGGCTCGGCGGGATACGGGAAAAAGCCTTGCCGTCCTCCCAGATCGGACGGACGGATTTATGGACTTGCCAGCGACCAACCGGATCGAGCCAACCGATCCCCCAGCCGTCCTTCTGTCGGTCGCCGTCGGGGGCCCGGCTCGCCTCGGCCATGCCGGCGAAGGTTGACATGAGCTCGGCTGGTTGGAACGCTGTCGAGCTCCTGGCTATTAAGAAGCGGCACATGGTCGGCTCTCAATTCCGTGACAGCGAGGATACGACCTTTTCGATCTTTTCCGTCGCTTCGTCCAGATGAGGCTTCTCTATGATGAACGGGGGGAGGAAACGGACCACGTCGTCGGCGGCTGGGATGGCCAGGACCTTTTCTCTCTGCAAGCCCTTGAGAATGTCGTCTCTCATGGCCGAGACGACAAGGCCCAGCATCAAGCCCACCCCCCGAACCTGAACGATAAGATCGGACCTGATCGACCGGAGCCGTTCGAGGAAATAAGCTCCCACATCCCGGACGTAGCCGAGCAATGGGTCGTCGATAAGATCCAGCGTTGCCCTGATCCCAGCCGCGGCCAGGGGATTGCCGCCGAAAGTCGAAGTATGCGCCGAGCGGGGGATCTTGTCTCCGATCGCCTGGGTGACGAGCGTCGCCGCGGCCGGAATCCCGCCGCCAAGGCCTTTGCCGACGGTCACGATGTCAAAAGCGATGTGTTCGGATTGAGAAGCGAGAAAACGGCCGGTCCGGCCCAGCCCGGTCTGGACTTCATCCAGGACGAGCAGCGCTCCCCGGGATCGGCAAAGCTCGGCGGCTTCGGCCAAATAGCCCGGATCGGGCAGGATGATCCCCCCTTCTCCTTGGATGGGTTCGACCAAGAAGGCGGCGGTTTCGGCCTGGAGGGCCGCCTCGAGAGACTCGAGATCGTTGAAAGGAATAAAGACAAAATCCCACAACAGGGGCTCGAAAGCCGAACGGAATTTCGACCCGTCCGTCGCTGACAGCGCGCCCAGCGTCTTTCCGTGATAACCGTTCCGGCAGGCGATGAACCTCTTCCGGCCCGTGGCCAGCACGGCGAATTTCAAGGCGGCCTCGTTCGCTTCGGACCCGGAGCTCGAAAAGAACGCCTGGGCCAGCCCTCCGCCGCAGCGGGAAACGAGCTCTTGGGCAGTCTCAGAACGCAGGTCATTGGTAAAACTGCCGTGCAGAGTCACGAGCGTCCGCAATTGCTTCTCCAGCCGGGCCGTGAGCGCGGGATGACCATAGCCGAAAATGTTCACGCCGTAATTCGACATGAGGTCGAGATAGGGAGTGCCGGCGGCGTCATAAAGATGGACTCCGTCCCCGGCGACCAGGGTCAGGCCTCGGTTGACGTAGGAATTGACGAGATACTTTCTCTGTAAAAAAGAATGATCTTTCATTGTCGTCAGCTCAAGCGATGACGGTTCCCTTCCCGCCCAGGGCATCCTTGACCGGCGTCTCTGCCCGGCCGTCACCGAAATAAACGGCTTTCACGCCTGCATCGACCGCCCGCTTTACGCCAAGGATCTTCTTTTTCATCCGTTCCCGGGCGAACGGCAGGAACTCCTCGATCTTGAACCTGTCGATGCTGGAAATCAGGCTATTCTCGTCGTTCGGATCGCGAAGAAGGCCGGGCGCTTCGAACAAATAGACCATGCGCTCGATGCCCAGTTCGCCGGCCATGACGGCCGCCGCAAAGTCGTTGTCCGTGTTGACGATCTCGTTTTCGAAGCTCAGGGCGGACGCGCAGACGACGGGGAGATAACCGTGGTCGAGAAGAATCCGGAGAAGCCCGACGTTGGTCTTCTCTACGCGGCCCGAGAGATTGTCCTTGAGGAGCTTTGTCTTTCCGCCGTCCACGACCAATATCTCTTTCTTGGCTTTCGCCTGCCACAGCCGGCCGTCGACGCCGCTCAGCCCCACGGCATTCACGCCGTGCCTTTGGAGCCGGGCCACGATCTGCTTATTGGCCAATCCGGCATAGGCCATCAAAAAGACCTCCATGGCTTCGGCGTCCGTATAGACGCTTGTCACGCCCGAGGGAGAGACGACCTTCCGGATCGGGATGGACAGGCGGGCCGCCAACTCATCCCGTCGGACGCTGGCGCCATGGACCAAGACCACGGACTCCGATGCCCGGATTTCCGCGACGTCCCGGCACACGCCGTCCCAGTTGATGTCCTTTCCCCCGCCGGTCTTGATCAAAAGCATGGATCATCCATACTTTTCCTGGAAATTCGCCACGTCGAGCGCGCCGGTCTTGCCCGAGAGAACGGTGTTGATGACGAGGCGCCGTCGGTTGCCGATGAGCTCGGGTGACAGCGGCTCGTATTTCTGCGGCCCGAACTTCATCAGGGCGTCAAGATGGATGCCGGCCTTGTGGGCGAATCCGTTGGCCGGG
>JAPKZI010000206.1 GCA_026393865.1 Candidatus Aminicenantota bacterium | reverse complement strand
AATCCGTGCCGAAGAGCTCGTTGGCCGTGACCCGGCCGTCGCCGTCGAGGTCCACCCAGCGCAGGTCGATCTCGGCCCAGGGCGCAGGGTTCAGGAAGCTGGCGAACCAGTAGCCGGTCTGGCCCCCGTAGCGGGCCAGGTTCAGCTTGATGACGTCCTTGCCGTTGCCGAAAATGTCGTAGATCAGGCTGAAGCGCGGCGAGAGGACTTTTGAACGGATGCCAGGGTCGTATTCCGTGATCTCCATCTTGGCCAGGTATTGGGGCAGCCACGGAGAAGCCGGCTGCAGCTCGTCTTTGATCTTGGAGGTCTCGACGTCGTAGCGGAGCCCGATGTTGACCGCGAGCCTGCCGAACGTCAACGTGTCCTGGACGAAGCCGGAGATCCGGTTGAACGACTGATTGATCTTCCAATCCCGGAAGAGCCAGGCCTCGGTCCAACCAGGTTCGAGGTAGTTGATACTCAGGTTGGCCTCAGCCAACGAATAGCTCGAGACCGTCGATTGGGCGTAGTCCACGCCGAACTTGATCTCGTGGTCGGCTCCGAGAATGCCTTCGGCGAAGTAATTGCCGATGATATTGGCGTTGAACATCGGCTGGACCTTGCCGCGATCGGAGATGTTGCCCCAGTGCCATTCATCCGGATAATACCGGGCCTGGATGTACGGCCCGCTTCCGTCGGCCGTTCTCTTCCCAAGAAAGGGGACGAACTCGTAGCCGGATCGGGCATAGACGACCTTGGCGTTCAGGAAGAGGTTGCCGAACGTTTGCTCGATCTCGCCCTTGACCATGGGCGTAGGAAAGATGACATTCCAAACCGTTTCGGGCGCCTGGAACGTCGGGCCCCAGTTCGTCTTGCCCCAATTCAACTTGTTGTCGTGCTCGTAGAACCCGCTGACGCGCGTGCCACTTGAGATCTGGGCGTCCAGTTTGAGATAGCCGGAAGCCAGCCAGGTGGTGTCCGAAGTTCCGGCCAGGGTCGTCGTCCCGATGTCCTGGATGCCGTAAGACCCGTAGAACCAGGCCTTGTCCTTTATGATCGGGCCGCCGAAATTGGCGCTGTAGAGATAGATCTTGTTGACGCCGGCGCCTTTGTAGCCGCGGGCCTCGAGGTCCGCGGGGATGTTTTTGGACTGCCAGTCCTTGGTTTCGGCGTTCAGATCGAAGACTCCGGAGAATTTGTTGCCGCCCCGCCTGGTGACGAAGTTGAGCTGGACGCCGCCGGTCTGCGATTTGATGTCGTTGTTGCCGTAGTTGATCTGCATCTCTTCGTAACCGGATACGTTGAGGTAGGCCGGCGCGAAGCCCAAGGATGAGTTGTCCGTGACGTTGGCGCCGTCGATGTTCCATGTGCTGTCGGCGGACAAGGAACCATGGCCGTAATACCTGGACTGCTGGCCTGCCTCGCTGCCGCCGACATCCTCTCTATCGATCATCATGCCCGGGGCCATGGCTATTAGGACCCACGGGTTCCGCGAGTTCGGCAGGGACATGATCATGTCTTCGGTGATGTTGAACCCGACCTGGGTCTTCTTGGTGTCGATAACGGGCGTATGGCCGGTGACCGTGACGGTCTCGGCGATCGTCGCCTGCTCCATGGTGATGTCCATGGTCACGTCGCGTCCGAACGAAACGACCTGCTTTTCGCGGGACACGGATTTGAACCCGGGCAGCTCGAATTTGACGGTGTAATCGCCGGCGACCGGCAGGTTCAAGAACCGGAAATTCCCTTTTTCCGAGGTGATCGTGGTTCTTGGAGCGGTCTTGGATCCCGTCAGGGTGATGGTGACGCCCGGCAGCGGCGCGTTGTCTTTATCGACGATCGTTCCCCTGATGCTACCGAATTCCTGGCCGAACGTATAGATCCCCGCCAAGAGAAGCACACATAACAGAACTGTCAGCTTTTTCAATCGAGCCTCCTTTTTCCCGGAGTAAGAACATCACGCCCATCTCTTCCGATGATAGGTTGCCTCGAGGACGGCATCGATTCCTTAGATTATATCCGGCCATGTCAGGATTGTATGGAGCTTGGGTCAGGATTCTGTTTTCCGGGGAGCAGGGAGGATCTCCTGAACAGTCTGAAATCCCTTGCCGGGATCTTTCTCAAGACAGCGCAGAATTTCGGCATCCATCTTGACCTGCCCCTCACTTAGTTTACCACCTGGGAAGTATAAGTTCTAGGCTGAATAAAACACAATCCTGACCATTGCGCGGATACTATCCTGACAATGGAGCCGTAATATGTGGGGCAGAGGGAAATCCAAAAGACACAAGGAGAAAACAAAATGAAAAAAAAACGGATTATCTCGATTTTAAAGGAGGAGTTATGAACAAACACCGCACTTTGAAGGCTGTTGGGTTTTTCGTCGTTTTGGCCGTGATCGTGGCATTCTTGGCCCTGCCCAATAGCCAGGCCGCCAAGGGAAAACCCATCAAGTGGAAGGCAACTGTCAGTGGCGATATGTGGGCGTCTGGAGAATTCGTTGGCGGCGTTGATCACGTGAATATCAACAATGGAGTAGGAACAAACCCAGAATCATGCGGTCCCGCCGGAAACTCTTACTCTTACCTTGAGCTGCAACTCTTCACTCCGAGTTTACAGGTTAACATGAATGGCTTTTCAGGGGATTATGATCTTCCTTCTCCTTACGGATTTCCAAAAACTATAGCAAAAACCTGGCCGGATTGCGTCGCAGAATTCTTAAACTCTAATTTTCATCCAACCCCAGAGTATCCACATGTCATCTTGAGATTCACGACATGTGGATGTGGTAACGTTGCCACGGATTTAATGGCAATGCAGGATGGCGCTATTCTCCCGGTCCACATGATGCTCCTGTTCTTTACTCATAACTGGTATACCCTGCCAACCTCTGCTTCCACACCTGTCCCATATACGTTTCTTAATCTCAATATGAATGCTCATGGGTATGTAAAGACTGTCGGCTCTCTTCCTGATATCTACATTCAGAGAGTAGGCAATGTCTGGACTGTCCATGTGGATACACTCTTCGATAACTTGCTCTACCAGGACACGTTACAAGACTACAATTCATATGACTGGCCTGTGAAAATAAGTGATAATATCCTTGGACAATATGCCACATACGTGCCGAGTACAAATAAGAAGGGCAAAACGACCTGGACCACTACATATCATTATCCCCGGGCAAAAGCCCCGTTGCAGTTCCAGATCGCCTTTACGAAATATTGACGCGAAGCGTACGGATCGAGTCCGGAGGAGGGGGGCCTCCGGACTCGAATTATTTGGATCCTTGCTTTGGCCAAAATCTTGAGCAGCACTGACATCTTTTTCCGCGGCTTCGAGAAGATCTAAAAGGGTATGAGAAATTGTTTTCTCGAGTTGGGAAGTGTTTTATTTAGCGGTAGATTTCACGACGATGACCGATGCGGATGACCAGGACGATCAGGTCCTTATCTGAGAACGTGTAGATAACCCGGTAATCTCCTGCTCTGTAACTCCAAAGAACGCCGTCTTTGCCTTTGAGAGGCTTTCCAACGCGGGGATCGGGAAGAAGCTTTTCGCGGACCTCTTTGAGGATGCGCCGGGCGATCTCTTGGCCGAGTCGTTTGAGATCTTTCTTGACGCTTTTTTTAAAGAACAGCCGATAGGCCATCAAATATCCCAGCCGAGCTCGCCAAGGAATTCCTTCTCGCTCAGGATCTCGTCTTGGGCGTCTTTCAACCGCTCCATGGCGATCTGATAGTCCGCCCAGGTGTCTAGATAGATCTCCAGGGCGTCCCGAACGATATCGCCCCGTTTTCGTTTACGTTCGGCGGCGACCTCTTCTATAGAGGAGATCACTTTAAGCGGAAGCCGTGCGGAAATGGTTTTGGTCATGTGTTTGTCCATGGACATCCCCTCGATTGTTTACGATGTTTGCAATGTAAACATTAGCTCAATTTTCGAGGGTTGTCAATAGAACCTCAATGAGACCGGAATCCAGTCTTTTTTAATCTGGATTCCCGCCTTCGCGGGAATGACAGATTCCCGCTCCCCACTTTCGTGGGGACAAGTTTACCCCTGCGGAGGCAGGGGCGGGAATGACAGTTCCAGGATTATTGTAAAGCCGTTATTGAGAGGCAACACTAGCTGACGTTTTTCCCCGATATCGTCTCCATTTCATGAGAGGGGAGAGATCTTGCGAAAAAGGGGACGGTCCTATTTTCTAAAAAAAAAAAAAAGAACCATCCCCTTTTTAGGGAAGATCCGATTTTTTCTTTTCTGATTATTCGCAGCAGGGCGCGCTCTTGCCGCGGAATGTGCTCATCATAATGGCCCAGGCGCAGCCGACGCCTGGGCGAACCTGGATGGCGTCGAAGGGACAGTTGAGCATGCAGGCGCCGCATTCCATGCACAGGTCGCGGTCGGTGAGAACGGCCTTTTCGTTCTTTTCATCCATGGCGAAGATGGCGTGAGGGCAGACATCGACGCAAACGCCGCAGCCCTTGCATTTGGCGGGATCGTATTCGAGAGTGACGACGTTGGAGAGGTAGCGCAGCGACATGGTTCGACTCCTTTATGCTTTCAACACGGCGGACACGATCATAGCCACGATACCTAGACCGGCCGAAAGCGCGATGAGGGGAACCGCCGTTCTCATTTCCTTCACCACTCCCGAGAGCGAGGTGATGGGGCTCGATCCGGTGAAATTCATAGCCAAGAATCCGGAGATGGCGGGCAGGAGGAGGAAATAAGAAAGCGTGGCCGCCCAGCCCGCGGCTGTGTCCGGCAGGCCCTTGATCGCGCAAATGACAGCGGCTAAGACAATGCCGAAAAGCCAGCCTTTCCAGGCGAAAGCCCGGCCGGGGATCCAGGGGAGAAGCACGGGAACGACCACGGCCCCGACGACGACTGCCGCGAGCACGGCTGGAAAGTCGATGGCGAGAAACCTCACCCCGAGAAGGCGGAGGATCCAGAGGCCGAGAAAGAGGAGGAACAGCCAATGCCTGACAATCCCGGAGAGTTCGACGGGCGTCAAGATGAGCCGGTCCTTGAGGGCGAAGCGGACTTTTCTCATGGCCGGCGTCGTTTTCATGCCGGCCCGCATGAATTCCGGGATGTCCTCGGCGCAAACCGGCCCATAGACCACATGGAATTTCGTCCGCTTCGTGATCTCGTGGGCGGCGACGCCGGGCGCGCCGAGCTGGGGGAGGATGAGCTTGCGGTGGGAGACGATCCGGGCCAGGCCGGAGCTTTCGATCCGGGAGACGAGCTCATCCGTGCCGAAGGTCCCTTTGCCCGCGGCGCACCAGACGTTGATCCCGCGCGTGTCGAGGACGAGGATCCAGCCGTCGAGGCCGTTCAAAGCCCTGCGGACGCGGTCGAAGCTCATCTTGTAATTAGCGGTGACGTAAACGGGGGACTGGGCGTCCGGGCGGCCGACTCCGTAGAGGCCGGGGGGAATGGTGTATGTCGTGCGGCCGAACCCCAAACGCATCCGCAGAGTGCCGGCGCGATCGGCGAAGCTCAATCGAGTGGACACAAGCGGGACGTCGCCGGCGGGCGTGTTCGTCCGCCCCGTTGTCCACGGACGGTCTTTGAGCCGGTCAGCGGAGCCGTCGTCGACGGGTCCTTGGCGCGATCCGCAGCAGGTTTCGTCGCAGCCGCAGGACACATCCGAGGGTTCTTTGAGAAACCGGTCGAATATCTTCGTCATGCCCTCTCTCCTTCGTCGCAGCAGCTCTCGGTTTCTTTGAGCTTCAAAACCGCGTCGGCGAACGCGCCAATGCTCTCAAGGATGGTTTCCTGTTTATCGGCTGGGAGGAGGCCGAGGACGCGGGCGATATAGCCGTTATAGCGGTCTTCGATCTCGCTAAAAACCTTGCGGCCATGCTCGGTGAGAGAGATAACGACATAGCGTCTGTCTTTGTCGTTCGGCTGCCGGCTTACCAAACATTGCATGACCATGCCTTGGATCGTCCGGCTCAGCGTGCTCGCGTCTAAACCGAGGGCCGCGGCCAAGTCCACTAGGGACACTTGGCCTCGGCTACCGATCTCCAATAAAGTGTGGCACTGCGCAGTCGTGAGGCCGCAACAGCCTTCTGGCTCCTCGAAAACGCCGCCCTCCTCCCGTTCCAGGATCCTCAATTTTCCCCTAAGATTCTTGATTTTTTCGATATTCATGAAAATATCCATTAATGTAATTACAAATAATTGTAAAAGACAATCAATGGAAAGTCAAGTGAATTTTTTCCGATTGATAATACCGGCTTAAGGGATGCTCTTCCCTGATTCTTCAATAGATTTCACGAGTTCTTGAAGTTTTTTATAGATCTCCTTACGGTGGCCGACGGTAACGATAATAATCAACAGCTCCTTCTCTCTGATTCGATAGATAATCCTGTAATCGGATGTTCTCAAAGAGCGCAGGCCGGCCAGCTCATACGACAAAGGCTTTCCTTTGAGGGGATTGATTGTTAATGACTCAATCGCTTTTTTGATGATTCTCTTTATCGAAGGATCTAGCTTCTCGATGTTCTTTTTTGCTTCTTTCGTGAATAAGGCGCGGTGAAAGGTTTTCTTCATTTGTCCGGGAAGACCTCTTCATGAGTGTGAAGCCTCCCGGCTTTCTCGTCCTTAAGTCCCCGGTCGATGCCGGCCAACAGATCCCGATCGCTCAGAATCTCGACGGTTTCAATGAGGCCCTCGAGCTCATTGATACTCAGAAGAACGCCTTCAATTTTGCCCCGATGCGTTATGGCGAAAGACGAATGTTCCTCTCTGACCCTCCGCAGGAGATCGGAAAGATGAGCTTTGGCTTCGCTCAAGGGCAAGGTGTCCGAGTAATAGATCATGGTTCTCTCCGTTAGACCTATTTTCAGACCATTATACTGGTCACATATAATTTAGACGCGCGCACGCCGATTGTCAAGAAATTCTGGGGCTTCGACTCCACTCAAGGGGACGAACGGGAAGCGTGTTTTTTCTCAAGGGGAGATGCATGAACTATCCGCGGAACCGGATGATTCGCTTCCCCTCATTCCAACCTCTTCCTGAAGCGGAGCGAGCTGAGGACGAACGTCGCCAGGCCGATGACCAGCAGGATCAGCAGCTCCGGCCAGAGGACCGCCGGGCCATTCCCCTTCAAGAGGATCTCCCGGACGATCTTACCGAAATGGCGAAGAGGGTTGACGTAAGTAACGTACTGGATGACCTTCGGCATGCACTCGATCGGGGAGAAGATCCCGGACAGAAGCATGGCCGGCATGACGAAGAACATGGCCGTCATCATTGCCTGCCCCTGCGTGCGCGAGACGGTCGAGATGAACAGCCCCGCGCCGAGCGTCGTCAGGATGAAAAGGAAGGACGAGCCCAGCAGAAAGGGGATGCTGCCGCGGATGGGGACGTCGAAAACGATCTTGCCTGCGGTTAGGACGAGGAGGATGTCGAAAAAGCCGATCAGGGCGAAGGGGACGGTCTTGCCGATGATCAGCTCGCGAGGCTTGATCGGCGAAACGATGAGCTGTTCGAGCGTGCCCATTTCGCGTTCCCGGGTGATGGCCATCGACGTCAGAAGGAGCGTCGTGATCAGGAGGATCAGGCAGATGACGCCGGGCACCATCCAGAACGAGCTCTTCAGCTCCGGATTGAACCAGATCCGCGGCTCGAAGCGCGGCATCGCCGCCCCCTGGCCCGCGAGCGCCTGGACGATGATCGTTTCCGAATAGCGGGCCGAGATGAGGTCGACGTAGCTGATGATGATCGTGGCCGTGTTGGCGTCCGTCCCGTCGATGATCACCTGAACGGGGCTGATCGTTCCGCCCTGGAGCTTTTTGGCGAACCCCTCGGGGATGACGATCCCCGCCTGAACCGCGCCGCTTTGAATGACGCCGTCTACCTCGGAGGTCGAATCGAGCGCGGCTTTCAGCTCGAAATAGCCGGAGCGGGTGAACGTCGTCACGAAGGCCCGGCTCTCCTGGGAATGGTCATAATCGACGACGGCCAGGGTGACGTTCTTGACGTCGATGGTCGCCGCGTAGCCGAACAAGATGAGCTGGATGACCGGCGCCAGGAACAGGGGGGCGAGCATCCTCTTGTCCCGGAAAACCTGGATGAATTCCTTGCGGATGATCTGGCGGATGGCGCTGAACATTTCTATTCTCTATTCCAGGCGGAGCTTCAGGCGTTTCAAAGCGGCGATAAAGACCAGCGCGGCGAAAACCGTCAAGATGGCGATCTCCGTCCAGATCTGGCCGAAGCCGTATCCCTTCAGGAAAATGCCGCGCAGGGCGGTCAGGAAATAGCGCGCCGGCACGATATAGGTGACGATCTGGATGATTTTGGGCATGCTGGCAATGGGCGAGATGAATCCGGACAAGAGGAACGCGGGAAGCATCGTCGTGAGGATGGCGACGGTATAGGCCAGCTGCTGGTTCTTAGTAACGATGGAAACGAGCAGCCCGATCCCCAGTCCGCACAACAAAAAGATGGCGCAGACCGTGAAGAGGCTGAACAGGTTTCCGCGGAGGGGAACCCTGAAGACGAGCGTCCCCGTCAGGACGATGAGCAGGACCTGGACCATCCCGAGCCCGAAGTAGGGGATGAGCTTGCCGATGATGATCTCGCTGCCGCGGACGGGCGAAGAGATGAGCTGCTCCATGGTCCCGTTCTCCCATTCCCGAGCGACGGTGAGCGAGGTGAGCATGGCCGTCATGACCATCATCACCACGGCAAAGAGGCCGGGGACGATGAAGTTGGTCGTTTTCAGCTCGGGGTTGTACCAGACCCGGGTCCTTGGTTCGACCAAGGGAACGCCCACCGGCCGGAGGCCGCCTTGGCCGGCGAATCGCTCGGCAAAAATGTCCGCTATGAATTTCTGCATGAGCCCGGACACGTAGCCGAGGGTGATCAGGGCGGTGTTGTTGTTGGCCCCGTCCACCAGAAGTTGGACGGCGCTGTCGGCGCCGCGGTCCACATTCTTGGCGAAATCGACGGGGATGACGATGACCAGCCGGACGGCGCCTGTCTTCAGAAGATCGTCCGCCTGAGCGTAGTCGTCGAGCAGGACGCGCAGGTCGAAATATTCGTTCGAGCGAGTCCGCGAGATGAGCTCCCGGCTCAGGACGGACTTGTCCTGGTCGAGGACGCCGATGGGGGCGTGCCGGATGTCGTAGTTGATGGCGTAGCTGAAGATGAGGACCAGGATGATCGGCAGGCCGATGGCCAGGAACAGGCTCCGCGGATCGCGGCGGATGTGGAGGGCCTCTTTTCGGGCGAGGGGGAGGACGCGGCGCATCATGACGTCCGCGCTCCCTGGATGGCGGTGACGAAGACTTCCTCGAGCGAGGCGCTCTCCCGGCCGGCGAAGCGGACTTTGAGTTCGCGGGGCGGCCCGATGGCGATGATCCTTCCGTCGTAGATGATCGCGATGCGGTGGCAGCGTTCGACCTCGTCCATATAATGCGAGGTGACGAAGGTCGTGGTCCCCTGCACGGACAGCTCGTAAATAAGCTGCCAGAAATCCCGGCGCGAGGCCGGGTCGACGCTGGCCGTCGGCTCATCCAGAAAGAGGATCTCCGGTTTATGGAGGATGGCGCAGCCCAGGGCCAGTCGCTGTTTCCATCCGCCGCTCAGGTCGCGGGTCAGGATGTTCTCGCGGCCCTCGAGGCCGGCCATGGCCAGCACCCATTTCTTCCGTTCCTTAAGCCGGGCCGGGGCGAGGCGGTGGATGCCTCCGTGGAACTCGATGTTCTCGGCCACGGTCAGGTCGCTGTAGAGAGTGAATTTTTGGGACATGTAGCCGATGATCTTTTTTATCTCCTCCGGCTGGGCGGCGATGCTGAAGCCCCCGACGGTCCCTTGGCCCGAAGTCGGGCTTAAAATCCCGCAGAGCATGCGGATGGTCGTGGACTTGCCCGCGCCGTTAGGACCGAGGAAGCCGAAGATCTCCCCTTTCTCGACGCCGAACGAGACATGGTCGACGGCCGTGAACGAGCCGAACTTCTTGGTCAAATCGCGGACATCGATGCTTAGCGGGGCCATGCTCATTTCTCGTTCCCCCCTTTTCTAAAGGGAGGTGAGGGGGGATTATTCTCTCTTTGGGCCAAGGCCAGGAAGACGTCTTCGAACGACGGGGGAATCTTCCTGAGGCTCTTCACCGCGATCTTCTCCGCCTCCAATTTTTCGCGGACGTTTTCGAGTCCCTGTTCTCCCGCCGTCAAAACGATGTGGATCGTCTCGCCGAAGGGATGAACGCTCTTCAGGCCGAGCATGCCCTTCAGCGCCTTGAGCGAAGGCTCGAGCGGCGCGACGAGCTCGGCGATCTCGTCCTTCATTCCGGCGGTGAGATTTTCCGGCGAATCATAGGCCAGGATCCGTCCTTCGTTGATGAAGCCGACCTGCCCGCAGCGCGCCGCTTCATCCATGTAGGGAGTCGTCATGAGGATCGTGGCGCCCTGTTCGTGGAGCTCGGTCAGGAGCCGCCAGAGCTCTTGGCGGGAGACGGGATCGACGCCGGTCGTCGGCTCGTCGAGAAGGAGGATCTCCGGCGTATGGAACAGGTTGCAGGCGAGGGCCAGCTTTTTCTGCATGCCGCCGGAGAGGTTGCGGGCGAGCCGGTCCTCGAACGGGCCGAGGGCGCTGAATTTGAGGAGTTCCGCTTTCCGCGCGGCGAAGCGCTCCTCTTTCACGCCGTAAAGGTCGGCGAAGAATTTCATGTTCTCCGCGACCGAGAGGTCTCCATAAAGGCTGAAATGCTGGGGCATGTAGCCGATGCGCTCCTTGACCTGGAACGGCTTTTTAACCGCGTCGAAGCCGGCGATCTCGACCCGGCCCTCCGTCGGCCTGAGCAGGCCGATCAGAAGGCGGAGGAGGGTGGATTTACCGGCGCCGTCGGGACCGATCAGTCCGGCCAGCGTCCCCGTTTCGATCTCCAGGTCAAGGTCTTGTATGGCGCAGGTCTGTTTGAATTTTTTAACTAGGCCGTGCGCTTTGACCGCGAGCATTTATTTCATCGTGATCTTGACGTCCACGGGCATGCCCGGCTTGAGCTCGCCGGCCGGGTTGTCGAGGTACGACTTGACCATATAGACGAGCTTGAGGCGTTCCTCTTTCGTTTGGATATTCCGGGGGGCGAACTCGGCCTCGCTCGAAATGAAATCGACCTTCCCCTTGAAG
>JAPKZI010000203.1 GCA_026393865.1 Candidatus Aminicenantota bacterium | reverse complement strand
CATTTCATCATGAACCAGGGCAGCCTTTCCGTCGATCAGGTGCTCCTGGCGGAACTCCATCTCGAGGGAGAGCCGGCCGGTCTCCGTGCCAGCGGTTTTGTCGAAGGCCGTCAGGGCCGGTTGGCCGCCGACTCCTTCCAGGCCGCGGGGTTCTCTTTCCGCCTCCCGGTCCAAAGCGAAGGAAGCCGGGTGAACATCTCTTCGCTCAAGGCTCAAGTCAAAGAGCTTGTCCTGTTGTCCGGGAGCCGGAAGCTGAAACTGGACGACATTTCCATCAGCGGCAATACGAAGCTCGACTATCTCCACCAGGCGGTCAGGATCAATTCCCTGGCCGTCGATGTTCCCCGTCTCGGCAGCCTCAGCCTCACTGGAGAAGCGAGCTTGAACCCACAGCGGCAGGTCAACCTGGCACTAAGCAGCCGGAATCTCGATATCGGCAATATCCTCAAGTATTTTCCGGCCTTGGTCCCCGAAATTGTAACGGCCTGGAAGCCCGGGGGACAGCTCGACCTTTCTCTTGAGATCAGGAACGGGCCATCCGACCCCCGGCGATATCAGGTCAAAGGGACGGGCGATCTATCCAAGATCGCTTTTCAGGATTCCTCCGGGGCCATCGTCTCAGAGGGGCTCGAACCCCGGCTGAGGTTCGAGGCGGACGTCCTATCTTTCGATAAAGCGATTCCGTTTTCCCTCCAACTCGACCTGGCCAAGGGTGAATCGCTCTGGAAGGACGCCTATTTCAACTGGCAGAGCGGGCCTGTCCGGCTGGAATTCAAGGGGACGTTCGATCCTCGGTTCAGGCAGGTCCGCGACGCCGCTGCCTCCGTTTTTTTCCCTCCGCTGGGAGAAGTCCGGGCTGAGGGGGTGCTGGGTTTCGGCCCGAAACCCCGTTTCGATTTCCATCTGGCCGCGCCATCGATCGACCTGGCTTCGCTGAATGCGTTTTTAGGAAAAATGAGACCCGGCCAGCCTTCGACCTGGGAGGTCCAGGGCAAGGCCGAGGCGGAGGTTGATATCCGACTTGATACCGCTTTCAAAGTTCAGGGGAAGGTCCTGGTCCGTGAGGCGGCGGCGACGCAGAAGGACGGCTCTCTCAGGCTGGCCGGCATCGATGTCGATTTTCCTTTTTCGGTTTCTCACGGCGTCCGGCCGGGCGATGAAAAAATGGATGACGCTCTCGCTCCCGGGCATATTCTGATCCAAGAAATCAAAACGCCGGTCGCGGCCTTGACGCCGCCGCGTGTTGACTTTTATTCCACCAGGAACCTTTTTCTGTTCTTCCCCATCGAAATCGGCCTCTGGGGATCCCGTCTCGAATTGGGGCAGTCCGTCTTGGCCTTCAATCCGGTGTCCCTTGGAATCAGGGGCGTTTCCAACCTGACCCTGACGGACCTGGACCTATCCAAGCTTCCCTTCAACTCCGAGAGCTTCAAGCTCGAAGGATGGGCCTCGATCCCGACGAGCGAGTTGGAGATCAGGCCGGGCGAATTCCGTTTGAGAGGTCGATTGCTGGCCGACATTTTCGGGGGCCGGCTGACCATGGACGACATTCGCATCACGGATGTCTTTTCCGCCGGCCGAAAGATCGTTTTCCAGGCGGAAATCAGCGGCCTGGACCTGGGAAAATTGACGGCTTCGGTGCCATTCGGCGAGATCACGGGAATCGTCGACGTGTCGCTCCGGGATTTTGCCCTCTCCTACGGCCAGCCCGAGAATTTCACCCTCTCCATCCTATCCGTGCCGAGGAAGGGGGTTTCCCGCAAATTCAGCCTGAAAGCCGTGAACAATCTCTCCGTCATCAGCTCCGATGGGTCATCGGCCGCGCCCTCGAACAACTTCCTCACCAAGTTCGTCAACAGCTTTAACTACAGCCGGATCGGCATCGCCTGTTCCCTTAAGAATGATGTCTTCACTCTTCAGGGAACCATCGTCGAGGGGGGAATCCAGTACCTGGTCCGGCGGTCCGCGTTTTTCGGTATCGACGTGGTCAACGGGAATCCGGTCAACAAGATCAGCTTCAAGGACATGCTCAACCGGATGAAACGCGTCGTCCAGAGCCAAGAAAAAAAGTGACGGGACCGCCTTCTTTTGCTACAATCTCCATAACGTAATGAATTCCGAATAAGGGGTCAAAAATGAAAATCAGATCGATGAAAGCGGCATTTTCGGCCGGATTGATTCTGGCCCTCTTGGCTTGCATCACGGTCAATATTTATTTCCCTGAAAGCGCGGTCAGGAAAACCGCGGAAGACATCGTCAACGAGGTCCGGCGTTCCGACAGGACGATCAAAGACGAGGTCAAAAAAGATGAAGTGAAAAAGTCGGCGAGTTTTTCGCTGGTCCCGAAGCTTTACGCCCAGCAGGAAACCGAGGTGACCACGCCCAGGATCAGGGCCATCAAAGAGTCCATCAAGGGACGGTTCGACAAGCTCGTTCCTCACTTCGACGCCGTCCGCATCGGCGAGACGAAGGACGGAAACCTCCAGGTCCTGAACGAGGACGGATTATCCCTGCAGGACAAGTCCGTGCTGAGGAAGTTCGTCAAGGATGAAAACCAGGACCGCATGGACCTCTACGCCGAAGTGGCCAAAGCCCTCAATATCGACCCCAGTCTGATCGAGAGGGTCCAACAGATCTTCGCCGAGCAGTGGATCGGGAAAGCCCATGCCGGCTGGATGGTCCAGAAAGCCGACGGAAGCTGGGTCAAAAAGTAAAGTCCGCCGGAATTATCATCTTTACGCGATGGGAGGTATTGATTCCGAGCTTTTCACGTTCGCGGGCTGGGAAGGCCTTCCGGAACCCGGACTCCGTTGGGGCGTACCGCCCGTCGGCGTCAAGAACCCGGCCGGCGTCTATTTGGAGAATCACCAGACCGAGCCGGATATTCTGATCATGAACGAGTACGCCTTCGTCGGGAAGGGGAGGGACCAGCAATTGGAGGAGGCGGTCGCGGCGTTGATGAAGGAGATCAAGTAACCGGCGCTTCGGCGCGGGGAGGTTTTTCAGTGGCGTCTCGGAGGCGGCTTCCGGGCGCCGGAGACCGCTCCTTTCGTTGAGCGCAGACCCTTCATCCTGATCGAGGATTTGAGCCTGTTCCGGACGATCGTTCAGGCGGTATCGGTCCCCGCGACCGCTCAGTTTTAAACCCGGGAAGACGGTTCCCGTATGAAGGAATGAATCGTCGGAGGGCTTCCATGAATCTGCCGAATCCCATCATCACCTTGCGTGACCTGAAAAAAAGCTACGACGGGGTCAACAACGTCCTCAAGGGGATCAATCTCGAGATCGCCCCCGGGCAAATCATCGGGTACATCGGACCCAACGGGGCGGGAAAATCAACGACCGTTAAAATCATGATCGGCATGATTCCGGAGTTCAGCGGGGAAGTCCGGGTTTTCGGCTTGGACATCGCGACCCAAGCCCAGGATGTCAAAAAGCGGATCGGATACGTGCCGGAGACCGCCGCCCTCTACGAGACCCTCACGCCGAATGAATTTCTGCGTTTCCTCGGCCGGATCCATGAAATCCCCGAGCCGGAAATCCGGAAGCGCGTTGCGGGCATGCTCCATCTCTTCGGGCTTAAGGAGAACGCCGACGCTCGGATGACCTCTTTCTCCAAGGGAATGAAACAGAAAGTCCTCATCATCGCCAGCCTGATCCACGACCCGGACATCCTGTTTTTGGACGAGCCGTTGTCCGGCCTGGACGCCAACATGATGGTCGTCGTCAAGGAGATTCTGTCGCGCCTGGCGGCCAAGGGAAAAACGATTTTTTATTGCTCCCACGTCATGGACGTGGTTGAACGGGTCTGCGACCGGATCGTGATCATCGACAAGGGCGTCCTCATCGCCGACGGGACGTTCGACGAGCTGCAGGGCATGAATAAAGGCGAGTCCCTGGAAAAAATCTTCACCCAGCTCACCGGAAGCAGCGGCCAGGAACGTCTGGCCGAGGAGTTCATCTCGGTCTTGGAGGGGGGGGGAATTCATGACCGGCTTCATCCTCAAGATCTTAGACCTGTTTCGTCGGCTCTTCGAGATCCTGAACGTCGATTACCCCAAAATCAGGGAGCTTCTCCGGATCAAATTGACGATCGACAACCGGAAGGAAAAGTCCGTGGCCCAGCGCAAGTCTGACAAAGAAATCTCCAACTCCATGATCTGGGTCTTATTCATGTATGCATTCTTAGGGCTCTTTTCCGGAATGCTCCTTGTCATGATCCCGTCCCTCTTTACCGCGCTCGTCCTCATCCAGGCCATGATCATGGTCATGACCGCGGTCGCTCTGATCTCCGATTTCAGCTCCGTACTGCTTGATACGACGGACAACGCCATCCTCCAGTTCCGGCCGATCGACGACCGAACGATGGCGGTCGCCCGAATCGTCCATATCTCCATTTACCTGCTGATGATCACTCTGTCCCTCTCGTTGGGGTCACTTGTCATCGGGACCATTAAATACGGCTTGATGTTCACGCTGACCTTCCCCGTCTCCCTCCTTTTTTCAGTTCTGTTCATCGTTTTCCTGTCTAATATTTTTTACGTCCTCCTGATTAAAATCTCGGGAGAGGAGCGGTTTCGGGATATCATCCTCTATTTTCAGATCTTCATGGCCGTCCTCGCCTTGGGCAGTTACCAGCTTTTACCCCGGTTGATGGGAGCTTCCTTCCTGAAGAATTTCTCGATGGAAATCAGTTGGTGGACATTCTTCATCCCTCCGGCTTGGGTTGCGGCGCCGGTCGAGGCCGCAGTCCGGGGGGTGATGTCGGGAGAAGCCCTGGTCCTGACCCTGATAGGGATCGGACTGCCAGTTCTGTTTGTCATCCTTGTCGTCAAGTTTCTGGCCCCGGGATTCAATAAAGCCCTCCTGAAACTCGAGATGACGGTCCCGATACGGGAGAAAAAATCACCGGGCCGCGTTCTGTCGATGTTCTTTTCCCGGCTGACGACGTTCCGTCCCGTGGAGCGATTCGCGTTCGAGCTCGTCTGGTTGATTACCGGCCGGGACCGGAAATTCAAGATGAAGACTTATCCAACCTTTGGATACTGGTTTATTATTACCGCCGTTCTGGCCTTGGGGGGGAAGGGAAGGTTCTCCCATATGATCCAAAATCTACCTGCTTCCAAGATCTATCTTGTTTTTCTTTATACCGGATGTATGCTCATTCCTATGACGTTGTTTCAGATCAGGTTGAGCGACCAGTTTCAGGCGGCCTGGATTTACCATGTCCTGCCCATTGCCAAGCCGGGTGAGATCTTCCGGGGGGCGGTCAAGGCCATGATGATCAAATTCGGGGGGATTATCTTTTTACTTCTTGCCATTCCCACGCTCTTCATCTGGGGACCGGCGGTGATCGATGATATCGGCCTGGCCTTCGTTAATATGATTTTCATCACTTACGCGCTTTCATTGATCAATAAGAACGAGCTTCCTTTCGCCAAGCCTTATGGGATCGCTCGGGAGGCTCAAACAAGAGTCACGGGATTCTTATATCTACTTCTCCCTATCTTTCTGGGACTTGTCCATTACGGGCTGACTTATATTCCCTTCGGGGTTCTCATTATGGTGCCGGTCATCATGGTTCTCATTTGGCCGGTGTCGAAGATCATCGCCCGTACGCTATGGACCAAGATCCCTCCGTTTTGAGTAGTGGAAAATCCGGGTGTTTTCCGGCGTTCTTACGCTCCGGGTTGAATGCCCTTCGCGAAATTCCACGGAGGTTGATCTGTGGAGAAATCGCGAACTCCCCGCTCAGGCAATCGGTATAAGGCTCGGGCGCCCGCGTAGTCGTTTTTGGCGAAGGCGTCGTCGGCGTTGCTTTCCTCGAACCGGCCCATCTCCGCCGATCCGCGGCTTTGAGTAAGTCCGCGGCGCGCGCGAAGATCGAAAAAATCGACCACGACGGCCCCCTCGTCCGGATCAAGCTCGCGGGGGAAGGCGAGGGGATGATCACTCAGAGCCTGCCGCGCCAGCTCCGGCCGTTTCTTCTTTTCTGGGCTTAGCGTAAACGATCGTTGACGTTTTCTTGAGGAACCGAGGGCGAGCCATCTGCTGATTTCTTCGGCTATACCTCGATTCCATTTTTTTCAACCTGGCGCGATTCTTGATCTTTTCTCTCCGATGTGTCGGGAATCTATTACCCTCGCCATCTTCAGAAGACGGCTCTCTACCGGGTGCTCTTCCATCATTTCGAGCGGTTCGTCGCGGAATACGAGCGTTTCGAGAAGGCCTACGGCTACTTCCGGCCGATCGTCAAGGATGTGACCGCAGGTCATCACGAGGCCCGAAGGGCCGTGGTGATTTCATGATGCCTCGGGAAGGGCATGAGATTGCCACGTCGCTTCGTTCCTCGCAACGACGTCTCGACTGCGGCAATCCCCGCTGCGGGTTCGCCCGGATCCGCTGTCCGCGCTGCCGGGCTGAGCATCTTCTGACCTATTCCTGCAAGACACGAGGTGCCATGCCAAGCGGATTGAAGAGTGGGGCGAGCCGAAGGCTCGTCCCTTGACAGTCTGGTGCGGACCAAGACGAAGATCGAAGCCGAGAGGGTGGGGAAGTACATGATCAGGACGGTATTTTCGTTGGAGAGGCTCTCGTTCCAGGTATTGTATCAGGGATTGAAGCCATGGATTCGCTCTTTATGATAAAATAGTTTTAGCTCTCTTTAGCCGGCTGGGGAGAGTCCTACCACCAACCCCCCTTTTGCAAACATCCGGCCTTGCTTTTTCACCGAATATTTATGCAAACGGCCAGAAACATAGAAAGATCAACTCATTGAGACAGGAATGGGGCCATTGGCCGGAACGAAAGGACTGATAACGAGGCCGCCAACCCCGAGGGCGAAACTAGCGCCTCCGACCAGCATGTCCTCCGCAAACCCTCTATCGGAGACTTTGCGCTGCGTCAAGGGATCCAGCTTCTTATCGT
>JAPKZI010000049.1 GCA_026393865.1 Candidatus Aminicenantota bacterium | reverse complement strand
GCTGTTATCCCCTTTTCTTTTGCGGGGATCCTCCCGGCGACGATCACTTTCTCCGCGACCCTCGTCGATTCCGCGAGCGGCAAAAACGTTCGCGTGCCCCTGACCGTTTTGAACCGATTTCAGAAGGGCGGTTTGGAAATCCAATTTGTAGAATTGTCGCTTAACGCTATTGCGCCCGGAAAATATCTGCTTTATTTCCATGCCGAGGACGCAGTGGCAAAACCACTTGGCTATGCACAGACTTCCCTGACGATCAAATAGATTCAGGGAAGAATAATTCGCAGACACATACCGAATTGAATTGAATGCGGTAGGTGTCTGCGAATTATTCTTCCAGAACGACGCTGGCCAGGGCGTGGTCGGCCAGGTGGGAAATTGAAATATAGCTCTGGTACCGAGAATCATGCTTCAGCCCATTTTATAGGACGCTGTGGACTGATCGGAGGACATCACTCGGCGGCTTGAACTGTTCGTTCTCCCGCAAAAGCATCGATTTATTCTGGCATAGAACTTGCTACTGGATTGTGAGGTATAATTTAGCTCATAGGGAAATGCCATGAAGTCATGGGGAATCGTTTCGGCGAAAGTGCTCCTTTTGCTCTTTTTCGGCGTCTCCTCCGGCTATATGAATCCGTTATCCGGACAGGAAATCGCTCAACTCCAAAAGCCCCTCCAGCACGAGGTCGCGGTCACCCTGAAGCTCATCCAAGTCTATATCACCGATAAAAACGGGAAACAGGTCACGAACCTCGATAAATCCGAGTTTCGGGTATTCGACAACGGCAAACTCCAGACGATCACCGAGTTTGAGAGGCATATGGCGCCGGCTTCGAAGCCGGCTACAGAACAGCCGGTGGTCAAGGAAACCCTGGTTACGACCGAGATTACCGCGCCGCGGATGGGACGGAAATTCTTCGTTCTCATCGACCTGGATTCCAACGATCTGGAAGGGCTGGCCAAATCCAGATCGGCCGCTCTTCATTTCCTGGATTCTCAAGCTTTGCCTTCGGACGAGATCAGCGTTTATTCGTATTCCTTCATGCAGGGCCTTGTCCTGCATATTTATTTGACGACGGACCATGCCAAGGTCCGCGAGGCGGTCCGGAGGATCAGAGACGTTCCCGGCAAACAAAGCGGAGGGACCGGCGGCGCCGATACGGGGACGATCGTGACCAGCAGCGGCGACTCCGGCAACGTGAGAATTGCAGTCCAGGCGAGCACATCGCCATCCCGAGCGTTCGCCGATAGGATGACCGCTTTGGCCAAGGTCCTTGGGCATATTCCCGGCTACAAGAACATCCTCTATTTTTCTCAGGGCAGCGTTATCAACGGCATGGATGGGGATGCAGTGCGCCGTTTGAAGGATATGAGCCGGGAATTCGGCGCGTCCAACGCCCCCTTCTATGCCGTCAATACGGAAACCCCGAAGCCTTTTACGCAGGGAATCGGAGGCGGAGAACTATTGGCCTTCGTCGCCGAGCTGACCGGAGGCAAAGCATATAAGGAGATCGGCGCCGTGATCCACTTCGCCGATATCGCCCAGGACATCCAAGACCTGACTCGAAACTACTACGTACTTGGATTTCCTGTCCAGGAGTCTTGGGATGGGAAGTACCACAAAATCAAGGTCGAAATGCGCTCCGGGGACTATCGCGTCCAGGCCCAGGCCGGATACTACAATCCAAAGCCGTTCCGCGATTTTTCCGATCTCGAAAAGGAAATCCATCTCTTCGACCTGGCCTTGGTCGAAAAGCCGGCGGCTCAAGCGCCGCTGATGTTCGCTATGCGCGCCCTCCATTTCGAAAACAAGGAGGCGGGCCGCGTCCTGATGCTCTCCAAGCTCCCGGCCGAGGTGATGGACAAATTCGCTAAAAAGAAGATCGAGCTCGTCTCCCTGATCTTTGACGAGCAGGACAATCCGGTCGACCGCAAGCAGACGAAGCCCGATCTGGCGAAATACAAGGGAGCGGACCTTTTTTATTCCTCGGAGGTCCCGCTCAAGCCCGGTGCCTACAGATGCCGCATCATCATCCGCGATATGGATACCGGGGAGGCCGCGCTGGCATATGTTCGGGTTTCCGTTCCCGCGAAGGCCGGCAGCGGCTTGAGTTTGTTTTCGCCCATGCTATTAATAGCGGGAGGCAACTTAGCCTATTGGGACATGGGGACGAAAAAGAACACCGCGCCCTGGATGGATCTTTATTTCTATGACCGAAGCCTCTATTCTTCTCTGACGGGGGAGTTGGCTCAAGGCACTGCGAAGATCTTTGCTGTTATCCCCTTTTCTTTTGCGGGGATCCTCCCGGCGACGATCACTTTCTCCGCGACCCTCGTCGATTCCGCGAGCGGCAAAAACAGCCGGGTGCCTCTGACCGTTTTGAGCAAATTTCAGAAAGGCGGTTTAGAAATACAATTCGTGGAATTGTCGCTGATCGTCATCCCGTCCGGAAAATATCTGCTTTATGTCCACGCCGAGGACGATCAAATAGATTCAGGGAAGAATAATTCGCAGACACATACCGAATTGAATTGAATTCGGTATGTGTCTGAGAATTATTTTTCCAGAATGACGACGGCCAGGGCGTAGTCTGCCAGGTGGGAAATCGAAACGTGGCTCCGAGTGAAGCCGAGCTCCTCCGTGGAATGAACGATGAGCTGGGGTTGGCCGGAGAGGAGATTGGCCGTCTCAATATCGGTCCAATGGAGGCGCCGGCCGATGGCTTTGAAGAAAGCTTCTTTGGCGGCGAAGCGCGCGGCCAGATGCTGGAACCGGCTTTTCTTGCCTTCGGTATAGGCGATCTCTCCCGGCGTAAAGACCCGGTCGACGAACCGCGGATTCCGTTCGACCGCTCGCTGGACACGGGCGACTTCGATGATGTCAATGCCGATGCCGATGATCATGCTTCAATCCATTTTATACAAATTTTGGCGATAGACAACCCAATTGAAATAAATCCGGAGACACAATACCTAATTCCTCATTTCTTCGATTTTTCTCGCTCGAAATATGGAATTGGGTATTGTGTCTCCATATTTTATTTGTCCCCAAGGTACATGTCCCCCTTTATTTTACCCGAAACTCCGCTTGGTCCGGCGCTGGCGGTGGAATTTGACGGCGAATCGATGCGCTTCGTCACGCACATGCTGCAATAATTTCAAGGCGAACGACGTCGGGTCGAGCCGCAATCCGTCTCCATGATCGGACAAAAAAACGATCTCCTCTTTTTTCGCCAAGGAGGCCAGCGGGATTTTGGCGAGGCCTAGGTCAGCCAGGGCTTTCCGGGCGGTTCCGAACTGGGGCTTGCCGCCGTCGACGAGGACCAGGTCGGGCAAAGGCGATCCTTCTTCGAGAACGCGCCGGTATCTCCGGCGGATGACCTCGTCCAGACTGGCGACATCGTTCGGCCCGGCGACCGTCTTGATCTTGTATTTCCTGTATCCGTCCGTGTCCGGCCGGCCGTTGACGAACGTGACCATCGAAGCCACGGTCTCCGTCCCGCTCGTATTGGAAACATCGAAGCCTTCGATCCGGACGGGCAGGCCGGGCAGTTGAAGATCTTTTTTAACCTCTCCCAGAGGGGCCAGGCCTTCGTCCTTTTTCCGAAGGAGAATCTCGGCGTTCTTCGCCGCCATCTCGATCAGTTCCTTGTTCTTGCCCCGGGCGGGGATTAAGACCCTGATCGTTCTCCCGGCCTTCGTGGAGAGCGTCTCTTCGAGCTCCTTTTTATGGGCCGGTTCAACCGGCAGGAGGACTTTTGTCGGGACCTCCCGCTCCGCGTAAAAAGACGCGACGAAATCCCGCAGGATCTCGGCGTCCGTGCCGTCCGCTTCGCTCTCAAAGACGGTCTCCCGGGATTCGCGGACTTTCCCCGCCCGCATGATGAAAACATAGATCGCCGTGTCCCGGCCGTCCCGGGCGGTCCCGAAGATGTCCTGGTTCTCGAGACGGACCGAGATCAGCTTCGGTTTGACCTTGATGTGATCGAGAGTTTGGATGATGTCCCGCAGCCGCGCCGCCTCTTCGAAATCCTCGTTTGCCGCGGCCCGGCGCATGGACTCCCTCAAAGCCCCCGCCAGTTGCTCGGTCTTTCCCTCCAAGAAGAGAAGAGCGTTGTTGATGCTCTCCCGGTAGCTTTTCTCGTCAATGAAACCCGCGCACGGCGCCGAACATAGCTTCAAATCGTATTCGAGGCACGGCCGCTTACGGCGGCCGGGGATCGCTTCCTCACAGTTACGGATACGGAAATATTTGCTGAGGAGGTGGATGGTCTTCCGGGCATCCCGGGCCGGACTGAAGGGGCCGAAATATTTCGCGCCTTTTTCGCCGACCTTGCGGCTGAAATAGATGCCGGGAAAACGATCCCCGGCGGTCAGTTTGAGATAGGGAAAGCTCTTGTCGTCCTTGAGGCGCAGGTTGAATTTCGGCTGGTGTTGCTGGACGTAGTTATTTTCGAGGAAGGCGGCCTCACGCTCTGAACCGGTCAGGATGTAATCGATATCGGCGGTCTCGGCGAGGATGTTGCGGACCTTCGGGTCCTCGGTCGGCTGAAAATAAGAGCGGACGCGGTCCTGGAGGAGCCGGGCTTTGCCGATGTAAACGACCTGGCCGTCGGCGTTCTTGAAAAAATAGATACCGGGCTTCTTGGGAAGGGCGTCGAGTTTCAGCTTAAGCTTGTGTTCCATCGCTCAGCCCAGTCGGTACAATACGGAGACATGTCCCCATTTATTCCAGCTCCAATTCGAACTTCTTCAGCCGGGCGATCTCGTCGCGGAGCTTGGCCGCCTTCTCGAATTCGAGGTTTTTGGCGGCCTCCCGCATGCCTTTTTCCAACTGGTCGATCTTCTGCTTGCGTTTCAGCGGAGAGAGATAGATCTCCTTGTCCTCGGCGACGCGCGTGTAATCCATGTAGTCGCGCTCGTAGACGCTGGTCAGGACCTCGTCGATTTTTTTGATGATCGATTGAGGGGTGATGCCGTTCGCCCGGTTGAACTCCTCTTGAAGGCGGCGGCGCCGGGTGGTCTCGGCGAGGGCCGCTTTCATCGAATTCGTGACGGTCTCCGCGTAGAGGATGGCCCGGCCGTTGACGTTCCGCGCCGCCCGCCCGAACGTCTGGATAAGGGCCGTGGCCGAACGCAAAAAGCCTTCCTTGTCGGCGTCCAGGACGGCTACCAGCGAGACTTCGGGGAGGTCCAAACCCTCGCGGAGGAGGTTGATCCCGATGAGCGCGTCGAAAACGCCCTTGCGCAGATCACGGAGGATCTTGACCCGGTCGAGCGTCTCGATCTCGGAGTGCAAATAGCGGACGCGCAGGCCGAGCTCGTGGTAATAGCGGGTGAGGTCTTCGGCCATCTTCTTGGTCAGGGTCGTGACCAGGGTCCGCTCATTCCGTTCGGCCCGGCCTTCGATCTCCGTCCTCAGGTCCTCGACCTGGCCTTTGACCGGGCGGATCTCGACCTCCGGGTCGGTCAGGCCGGTCGGCCGGATGATCTGTTCGACGATCCGGCCTTCCGTCTTCTTCAGCTCGAACGGCCCCGGCGTCGCCGAGACATAGAGGACTTGGCCGACGCGGCCTTCGAATTCCTCGAAGTTCAGCGGCCGGTTGTCCAGGGCCGAGGGCAGGCGGAAACCGTGCTCGATGAGCGTCTGCTTGCGCGAGCGGTCCCCGAAATACATCCCGCCGATCTGCGGGACGGTGACGTGGGATTCGTCGATGATGGTCAGGAAGTCCTTGGGGAAGTAATCGAGCAGGGTGTAGGGCGGGTCGCCGGGCCGGCGCCGGCTGAGATAGCGCGAGTAGTTCTCGATCCCGGGGCAATAGCCGAACTCGCGGAGCATGTCCAGGTCGTAGAGGGTCCGCTCTTCGATGCGCTCGGCTTCGATGACCTTGCCCTGGGCCTTGAAAAAGGCGACGCGCTCCCCCAGCTCCTGTTCGATCCCCCGGACGGACTCGTCGAGGATGTCTTTGGGCGTGGAAAAGAACGTCCGGGGATGGATCATGATCCGGTCGAACGTCTCACGGACGGTCCCGAGGAGCGGATCGATGGAGGAGATTCTTTTTATCTTGTTCCCGTCGAGTTCGATCCGGTAGGCGAAATCGGCGTAGGCCGGAAAAACCTCGACGACGTCGCCCCGGACGCGGAAACCGCCGCGCTTGAAGTCGGCTTCCTGCCGTTCGTATTGAATCTCGACAAGCTTGCACAGGATGTCCTTGCGGGTGAAAATTTGGCCGACGGCGACGGGAAAGCTCATGGCGTAGTAGGTTTCCGGAGCGCCGATGCCGTAGATGCAAGACACGGAGGCGACGATGATGACGTCGCGCCGGCCGAAGAGCGAGTTCGTGGCGTTGAGCCGCATCCGGTCGATCTCGTCGTTGATCGTCGCCTCTTTGGCGATATAAGTGTTCGAGGAAGGGATGTAGGCTTCCGGCTGGTAATAATCGTAATAAGACACGAAATATTCGACGGCGTTCCTTGGAAAGAACCGCCGGAACTCCTGGTAGAGCTGGGCGGCCAGGGTTTTATTGTGGGAAATGACGAGGACGGGTCGTCCGGCCTGATCGATGAGATTGGCCATGGTGAATGTTTTGCCGGACCCGGTGACGCCCATCAAGACCTGATGGGGGAGACGCTCGGCTAATCCTTCGGCCAACTGCCGGATAGCGGCGGATTGATCGCCCTTGGGGGTGAATTCGGATTCGAGCCTGAAGGCATTCATCAGACGAGGGGCCGGGACTCAGGCGCCCTTTTCCATCTTGATGCTGCCCCGGAACTGAGCGCCGTCCTGGATGCTGACCTTGGCCGCCGTGATGTCGCCCTTCATTTTGGCCTCGGCGGAGACGAAGACGGTTCCCGTAGCCCGGATATTTCCGGTCAGGTCGCCGGCCAGCGAGACGTCGCCGGCGATGATGTCGGCTTCGACGTGGGCGTTCTTATCGATGACGAGGCTTCGGTTCTTGAGCCGGATGACTCCCTTGAATGTCCCCTGGATCCGCAGGTCCTCCTGACCTGTGATTTGTCCCGTGCAGATGAACGTCCGGCCGATCAGGGACGCCGCTTCCGGCCCGGATTTCGCGGTGTTTTTGGGATTGGCGGCGTCGGAGGTCTCAGGCATCGGCGGATCCTTTCTCCAGGTTCGTTCCAGACTGATTATAAGCAATAAGCGGTGGTCGCGTCTACACATTATCCCAATTTAGGTGACAGATAACTCAATCACTTAATTTCCTATTCTCTATTCCCAGCTGCGCCCGAATTTAGAGATGGAGTTAACTGTCACCGAAATTGACTTCCCCCCGGGCCTGTGATATTTCTCAACCTACGTTTTTCGAGGAGGCTCGGGAATGCAGGCCATCGGTCTCCAATTCGTCGATTGGGTCATCATCCTCTTTTATTTCGCCTTCATCATCGGCATGGGTTTCTATCTGAAAAAATATACCAAAAGCGAGGAGGATTTCTTCCTCGCCGGCCGCCGGAACAGCGCCTGGGTGGCGGGCCTGGCCTTCCTTTCGGCCAATCTCGGCGCCCTCGAGCTCCTCGGCATGACCGGCAATACGTACAAGTACGGGATGTACGTGGCCCACTTTTACTGGATCGGAGCCATCCCGGCCATGCTCTTCCTGGGCATCTTCATGATGCCGTTCTATTACAGCAGCCGGATCAAGTCCGTCCCCGGCTATCTCAAGCTGCGCTTCGACGAGAAGACGCGCGTCCTCAACGGCTTCACCTTCGCCATCATGACCCTCCTCGTCTCCGGGATCAACCTCTATGCCATGGCCCTCGTCCTGCACACGTTCGTCGGCTGGAACTGGGACGTGAGCATATGGGCCTCGGCGGTGACCGTGGCCGCCTACGTCACGTTGAGCGGACTGATGTCGGCCATCTTCACCGAGATCATTCAGTTCTTCCTCATCTGGTTCGGGCTGTTCCTGGTGTCCGTCCTGGGCATCGTCGAGATCGGCAGCCTGGGCGAGATCATGCGCCGCGTCCCGGAGGCCTTTTCCAAGCTGTGGTCCACGTCCGGGGACCCGACTCAGAACGGGATGATGATCACCTGGGGCGGGATCGTCATGGGGCTCGGGTTCGTCCTGTCTTTCGGGTATTGGACGACGGATTTCCTGGTCGTCCAGCGGGCCTTCTCGGCCAAGAACCTCCGTTCGGCCCGGTTCACCCCGATCATCGCCTCGTTCTTCAAGATGGCCGTGCCGTTCATCGTCATCGTCGCCGGCCTGATCGCGCTCGTCCTTGCCCAGGACCCCAAGTCCGGCTTCGCCCTGATGAGCGACGGCGGCAAGCTGAACTATGACTCGGCCCTGCCCATGCTCATCGCCCGCTATTTCCCGCGCGGGCTGGTCGGGCTCGGCATCACCGCCCTCCTAGCCGGGTTCATGGCCGGCCAGGCCGGCAACATCAGCGCTTTCAACACGGTTTGGACCTACGACATCTATCAATCGGTCATCAATAAGAAGGCCTCGCCCAAACACCTGCTCTGGATGGGCCGGATGGCCACCATCGTCGGGATCGTACTCAGCGTCGCCACCGCCTACTGGGCCAAGAGCATGCCCACGATCATGGATTACATGCAGGCCATCTTCTCCTGGGTCAATGCCCCGCTGTTCGCGACCATGCTCCTGGGGATGTTCGTCAAGTGGATCACCCCGGCCGGCGCCTTCTGGGGCCTGATCGCGGGGATGGGCTCGTCGATCACCATGTATCTGGCGGTCAAGTTCGCCTGGATCCCGATGAGCGCCGTCACCCTCTCCAAGGTCGCCAGCGACATGGCCGCCAACTTCTGGCGGGCCTGGTGGGCCTGGCTCATCTGTTTCGTGGTCACGATCGGCGTCAGCCTGTTCACCAGGAAGAAGCCCGAAGCCGAGCTTGTCGGCCTGGTCAAAGGCTTGACCGCGGAGAAGGTGGGGGAGGCGGTGCCCTGGTACAAGACCCCGGTCTTCTACGCCGCCCTGTCCCTGATCATCTTCGTCCTGTTGAACATCTATTTCTGGTAGAAAGGGAAGAAAGCCATGGCCGAGAACGTCAAAAAGATGAAGCCGATTTGGTTTTTTGTCGGATTGGTCTTGCTCGTCATGGGCGGCGTGATCTTGGCCAGCGGGCTGTATGACCTGATCGCTCGCGTCGAATCCAAGACCGTCCTGGCCCGTCTCCATCCGAACATCTGGTGGGGCGGCCTGATGGTCTTGGCCGGAGCGATTTTTGTTCTGACGAATAAAAATGCCAGAGTCGAATAAACCGGGCGCGCCGCCTGACGAGGGGGGACCGGTTCGCCGAATCCAGTCACGGTTCAAAGCCCTGTTCCAGGACGAACCCCTTCTCGTCCGGTCTCCCGGCCGGGTCAATCTCATCGGCGAGCACACCGATTACAACGAAGGCTTCGTCCTGCCGGCCGCGGTCGACAAGTCGATTATTTTCGCCGTTGCCCCGAGAAAAGGCTCCGTGGGAACGGTCCACGCCTTTGATCTCGGCCAGAGCCACGAGTTCGAGGTCAGTCAGCCGGTCCGGAGCGACAAGAGTTGGCCGAACTATCTAATGGGCGTCGTCGACCAGCTCGGCAAGGCCGGGGCCAAAATCGGAGGGTTCGCCTGTGTCTTCGGGGGCGATATCCCGATCGGCTCGGGAATGTCGTCGTCGGCCGCGATCGAGGCCGGTCTGGCCTTCGCTCTGAACCGGATTTTTGGCCTGGGACTCGATCCGCTGGCGCTCGTCAAGCTCGCCCAGAAGGCCGAGAACGAGTTCGTCGGCGTCCGCTGCGGAATCATGGACCAATTCATCAACATCTTCGGCCGGCCCGAATCCGTTCTCAAGCTCGACTGCCGGAGCCTGGACTACCAGTATTTTCCTTTCGAACGGTCCGACCTCCGCATCGTCCTCTGCGACACGCTGGTCAAGAGGGAGCTAGCCGCGTCGGAATACAACGTCCGGCGGGGCCAGTGCGAAGCGGGGGTGAAACTTCTGTCCAAACACGTGCCCGGGCTGCGCAGCCTGCGGGACGTGCCGCTCGAGCTCCTTGAATCCCACCGCTCCGAATTCGATCCAGTCATATACAAAAGATGCGATTACGTCGTGCGCGAGAACTCGAGGGTCGAGGCGGCCTGCTCCGACCTGAAAAAAAGCGATTTCATCGCCTTCGGCCGCCGTATGAACGGCTCTCACGCCGGCCTCCGCGACGACTACCAGGTGAGCTGCCGTGAGCTCGACGCTCTCGTTGACGCGGCGGGCGAGGTCCCCGGCGTTCTCGGCGCCCGGATGATGGGCGCCGGCTTCGGCGGCTGCACGATCAACCTCGTCGAAGAGACCGCGGTCGGCGCGTTGAAGGAGCGGGCCGTCCGATCTTATAAGGATATATTCGGCCGGGAGCCGAAAATCTATATCAGCAGCCTGAGATCAGGCACGGACATTATCAAATTTGAATGGGAGGAGGAATCATGTTCACAGCGATGAAGAGAGTCTCTATCGGCTTTCTTGCGGCGGCGGCCTGTTTTCTAGGCATGTCTCTGACGAGCTATGCCCAGAGCCCGCTCACGGCGGACGACTTCAACCAGTTCACCTGGCGATGGATCGGGCCCGTGACGTTCTCGGGCCGGATGACGGAGTTCGCCGTGCCCCGCGCCCAGACGACGACGTATTATGTCTTGACGGCCAGCGGCGGATTGTGGAAGACCGAG
>JAPKZI010000022.1 GCA_026393865.1 Candidatus Aminicenantota bacterium | reverse complement strand
CCGGCGACTTATGCTAAATTGAATGAAATGCCTCAAGAGTTTCCCGGCAGCACCCAAAAAGAGCTCATCGATCGGAGCCGGCCGTTGTCCTCCAAATACAGGAGCCTGTTCATAGGAAAAAAAGGATGGTGGGCGCTCCTGAAATATGAATTCGTCAATACCTTCATCTCCGCCGCGCCCGGCGCGCTCGGCCTCTGGCTCCGCAGGATCTTTTATCCCCGCCTGCTCAAGAGCGTCGGGAAAGGCGTCGTTTTCGGGCGGAACATGACCTTGCGTCATCCCCACAAGATTTCGATCGGCGATAACTCCTTCATCGACGACAACGTCGTCCTCGACGCCAAAGGCGAAACGAACGAGGGCATCCGCATCGGAGCCAACGCCTACGTCGGGCGGAACACCGCCCTGAGCTGCAAGGAAGGCTCGATCTATCTGGACGACTACGCCAACATTTCGGCCAACTGCAGCCTCCTCAGCGAGACCGAAATCCGGATGGGCCGATACTCGTTTCTCGCCGGCGAGTGCTATCTCGTGGCCGGCGGCAATCACAACATCACCGACACGTCCACGCCGATCATGTTCCAGCCGTCGCTCTCCAAGGGCGGGATCAAGATCGGCGAAGACGTCTGGCTCGGGGCGGGGGTCATCGTTCTTGACGGCGTGACGATCGGCCGGGGAAGCGTCGTCGGCGCGGGCGCCGTGGTGGCCGCGCCGCTTCCGGATTATTCCTACGCCGTCGGGAGCCGCGCCCTGAGGATCCACGACCGGCGGAAATTCGCCGAAACCGAAAAAACCTGATCTTGTGAGTCAAGGGACGAGCCTTCGGCTCGCCCGTCAGTGAAAACGGGGCGTCATCCGCCTCATTCCATTTTTTTGAGCAAGGCGCGGCCCAAGTATTCCGTGGGGATTCCGAAGATCTGTTTGCGCCAGAGGCGGTCGCATTGGCCGCACGTTTTAAGGCCCGCGATGTCGCCGCGGACGATCTTTTCGCGCAGGGCGACCATCCTGTCGTTGTTCCAGATCTCGGCCAGCGAGGAGTCCCTGACGTTTCCGAGCGGGTAATAGCCGAAGAAGTCCTGGGTGCAGGGCAGGACCTCGCCGTCCCAAAATATGACCAGCGCCTGCCATAGAAACGTACAGAGCGCGTAGGTTTTCTTCTCGCGGACCGCGCCGGCCTCTCCGGCCCAATTGTGCGGCTCCTTGATGAAGATTCTGTCCAGGGGAAGTCCCTTGAAGCGGTCCTCGAAAGCCGCCCGCGATCTCGCCGCGCTCTCGCGCAGACCGGGCTGGTTGATCAGCTCGATGAGCGTCACGGGCTTCCGGAGGCCGCTCTCCTTCTTGATTTCCAGGAAACGGCGGATGCGGCCGATGGTCTTCTCGAAATCGGCGTTGACCCGGATCCGCTCGTACGTTTCCGCGTCGAAGCCGTCGACGGAAAAAGCGAACTGGTCCAGCCCGGCTTCGATCAAGCGGCGGGCCTTGTCCTCGTCCAGCAGCGTCCCGTTGGTGTGGAAACGCGTGACGAGGCCGGCCTCATGGGCGTAACTGACCATCTTGAAAAAATCCGGGTGGAGGAGCGATTCCCCGCGGTGGTGGAGATTGACGTCGAAGACGAACCGGGAGGCCTCGTCAACGATCTTCTTGAAAAGGGCGAAATCCATAAAGCCCTTTTGGGCTTTATCGAGGTCCTTGTTCGGGCACATGACGCAGCGAAGGTTGCAGACGCTGGTCGGCTCGATCCAAAGACGGATGGGCAGGTAGGCCAGCCGGGTTCGTTTCTTTTTATAGCTACGAAAAACCGAGGCCAGACGGCGGTAATATCTCAATTTGTCGATCATGGTCAAGGGACGAGCCTTCGGCTCGCCACTCGCCCGTGGCTTATATCCACGGGCAAGCACGGCGGAAATACTCACCCGTATCTTATATCAACGGGCGAGTACGGCGGAAGTGGATCCCCGGGCAAGCCCGGGGCCCCGGCCGCTGTCGAGCGCTGCTATTTTAGCCGGAAACAGAGCTCCTGTCCAACCTTCCGCTCGGGGGGCGACGCGACCCCTCATTGAGCTTGATAAAAATGGAGTTGCGTGCTAGGATAGCCATTTTATGGAGTAAGATTCTGTGCATTTTCTAGCCGCACTCGCCGTGCTTTTGCTCTCGCTCATCGGCTATTCGCTCGGAGTCGTCCTCAAATCCGGGAAAGCCGGGGTGAGAAAACCCGTCGCTCTGGACATCCTCTTGGTGATCCTGATTTGGACAGGCATCCTCTATTCCCGGAGCCATGTTCCGTTCAGCCAATGGATCCAGTTCGCCGCCTGGGTGATCGTGGGCCTGCTCTTGGGACTGGCCGTCACCGCGATCAAAGGATATTCCCAGGCCGAGCGCATGTCCGTCGTCGAGCCCCGCCACGAAAGAAAACCTTCCGAATTCAAAAGAGGGAAAGCCTTCCGGGAGTTCTCCACGAAAATCGGTACGTTTCAAAGCCAGATCCTTCTCGGGCTCCTCTTCCTGATCGTCTTCGCCCCCGTCGCCCTCGCCGTAAGGGTCTTTTCCGATCCCTTGAAGATCAAGAGCCGCGACCAGGGCTCTCACTGGTCTCCTAAAACGAACGTCGCCCCGGATCTCGAGCTCTTCAAGAGGCAGTCCTGATGCATATCCTCGGAATTTCCTGTTTCTACCATGACGCGGCCGCGGCGCTCCTCCGGGACGGCGCCTTGATCGCCGCCGCCGAGGAAGAACGGTTCAGCCGGATCAAGCACGATTTCGGTTTCCCGGAGCAGTCCATCCAATATTGCCTGGAGGAGGCCGGGATCACGACCGGCGACCTGGACTACGTCGTTTTCTACGAGAAGCCCTTCCGCAAGTTCGATCGGATCCTGATGACGGCCTTTCAGAGCTTCCCGCGCTCTTGGCGGATGTTCGGCGAGGCCACCATCAACTGGCTCGGCGACAAGCTCTGGATGAAAAATGTCATCCAGACCAAGATCGGGATCGCGCCCGAGAAGATCCTGTTCGAGGATCATCATCTGTCCCATGCCGCGAGCGCGTTTTATCCTTCGCCTTTCGAAGAAGCGGCCATCCTGACCCTCGATGGCGTCGGGGAGTGGACGACGACGGCATCGGGGACGGCCAAGGGCAACGACATCGCCCTGACCCATGAGATCCGGTTCCCCCATTCCCTCGGGCTCCTCTACAGCGCCTTCACGGCCTTCCTCGGCTTCCAGGTCAACGAGGGCGAATACAAGGTCATGGGCATGGCCCCGTACGGGGTGCCCCGGTACATGGACAAGATCTTCGACCATCTCCTCCGGGTCGCCGACGACGGCTCGTTCCGGATGAACATGGACTATTTCTCCTATCACTACTCGGACGAGAAGACCTTCAACTCCCGATTCGTCGATCTGTTCGGCCCGCCGCGCGATCCCAGGATGCATTTCTTCACCTCCCAGACGCGATTCCCTTCCTATTTCGGCGAAAAGCCGGCCGATTTCGCCGAGCAGTGCCGGCTGAACGAGCACTACGCCGACGTCGCGGCGAGCATCCAGAAGGCCATCGAAGAGATCATCCTGAAGCTGGCCCGGGATTTGCACAAGCGGACGGGCTTGACGAAGCTCTGCATGGCCGGCGGAGTGGCCCTCAATTCCGTGGCCAACGGGCGGATCCTCAACGAGACCCCCTTCGAGGACCTCTTCATCCAGCCGGCGGCCGGCGACAGCGGCGGGGCCCTGGGCGCGGCCCTTCATGTCTACCACGCCCTCCTCGGCAAGCCGAGGAACTTCCGGCTCGAGCACGCCTACTGGGGCAAGGCCTATTCCGGGAGCGAGATCCAGTCGTTTTTGGACGGCCAAAACATCAAATACGAGCGGTTCTCGGACGACGACAAACTCCTGGACCGCGTGGTCGATGATCTCGTCGGCGGAAAGGTCGTCGGCTGGTATCAGGGCCGCTTCGAATGGGGACCGAGGGCGCTCGGCAACCGGAGCATCCTGGCCGATCCGAGAAGCGAAACGATGAAGGACACCGTCAATATCAAGATCAAGTTCCGCGAGCCCTTCCGGCCCTTCGCCCCGGTCATCCTGGAACAGAACGCGGACGAATTTTTCAAAGGCCGGAACACGGCCCGCCAATATCCTTCCCGCTACATGCTTCTCGTGCTGCCCCTCAAGGAGGACAAGGCGGACCAGGTCGGCGCCGTCAATCATATGGGAACGGGCCGGCTGCAGACGATCCGCGAGGAATGGAACCCGCGCTATTACAAGATCGTCGAGAAATTCGGCCGGGCCACGGGGGTCCCCGTCCTTTTGAACACGTCCTTCAACCTGAGAGGAGAGCCGATCGTCACCACGCCGGCCAACGCGTATTCGACGTTCAGCAAAAGCGGCATCGACGTGCTCGTCCTGGAAAACTTCATGATTCGAAAATAGGCATAGGAATCGGGGGCAATATGGGCGCGATCAAAAATTTCTCTTCGAAGCTGGGGATCGTCGGAGAATTGTTCCAGTTCCTCTGGCAGAATAAACGCTGGTGGCTGATCCCGGTCATCGTCGTCCTTTTCGTCATCGGATTCATCCTGATCTTTTCCCAGAGCACGGCGCTCGGACCGTTCATTTACACCCTGTTCTAAGCCCTCGGGAGATCGGCGCCGCCGCCGGGCGGGGGCTTTTGACATTTCCCGACGAATCTTTAATAATGAGTCTCCGCATGAAGCCTCCGTTTCGATGTCTTGCCGCGGGCTTGTTTCTGGCGGCGGCTCTCATCTTAGCGGGCTGCCGGGCGAAGCCGACGCCCCGCAATTTCATCCTCGTGACTCTGGATACGCTGCGGGCGGATCATGTCGGGGCGATTTCTCCGGGGAAGGCATCCACCCCGAACCTGGATTTCCTGGCCGGGCGGGGGACGCTCTACAAGAACGGCTACAGCCTTATTCCCATCACCCTGCCCTCTCACGCTTCGATCTTCTATTCTCAGCCGCCCCATCTTCTTAAAAACTACACTAACCGCCAGGTCCTTCAAAACATAACAAACCCGCTTCCTCTCGCCGCCCTATTCGAAAAAAACGGTTTTGCCACCGCCGCTTTTGTGTCCCTCGGCGTCGTCCGCGCCGCGTTCGGCCTGAACAAAGGCTTCGGCACGTATGTGGACGATTTCCCGCCGGACCGCTGGTATCTCCATGCGGAGGAAGTCAATCGCCGCGTCTTCCCCTGGCTTGAGTCTCACAAGAGCGGCCCCTTCTTTCTCTGGATCCACTACTCCGATCCTCATGAGCCTTACACGCCCCCGGGCGCGCCCGACGACCTGGAGATCTTCGTCAACGATATGCTTGTCGGCGCCTATTGTCTGAGCCGATACACCATCAACACGGCCGAATTGTCCTTGAAAACAGGGCCCAACAAGATCCGCTTCGAGGTCAAGAACGATTCCAGCGATTCTCCCTATCAGGCCCGTCTCGATCTGTTCGAGATCAAAAACCCGGACGGATCCGATCCGGCGTTCGAGCCGGACCGGAACTGGTTCCACCGGAAGGAAGACGACATCAACTTTTTAAAGAGGACAGCCTCCATCGTCGTCTCCCAGGCCGGAAAGCCGGGCCGGATTCGGCTGACGTTCCGGGGAAAACTGATCGTCCCGATCGACACGACGACGCGGCAAAACTACCGCCGGGAAGTCGAATATATGGACACGGAGATCGGAAAATTGTGGGCCAAACTCAAAGAGCTCGGCCTTTTCGAGAGCACCGCGATCCTGGCCGTCGGCGATCACGGCGAAGGCCTGGGGGAATACCGGACGGAGGAAGGCGTCCGCTACATCGGGCACATCCACTTTCTCCAGGACGTCTTCATGAAGGTCCCCCTCATCATTTACAATCCCGCGGCGCCGGGCGCCATCCCCCTCCGCGAGGAGGATGTCACGCTGCTTGACGTCGCGCCGACGATCGCGAACATCATGAATTTTAAAATCCCGGCGGCCTATCAGGGAAGGGACCTGTGTCGACTGCCGAGAGGGGCGCCTCTGGAAATTTTCGAGGAAACGCACAAACCCGAAGCCGCAAGAGACAAATTCGCCATCCGGGCCTTCCCCTGGCACTTGATTTTCACTCCGGAAAAGACGCAGAACGAACTCTACAACCTGACGAAAGACCCGAAAGAATTCGACAATCTCTTCCCGAGCATGGATCTTCCGCCTGAAGTCGCCGCGCTGAGGCGGAAACTCGAAGCCAAGACGCGGGATATTCTCAAAACCAAAGTCGTCGTCCGGACGGACAAAAAAGACGAGGACATGCTCCGGTCATTGGGCTATATCAACAAGAAATGACCTCCCTTTTTTCCGTTTTTTCTTTATGATATAGTGGCGACGATGGCGATCCGTTCGAAGAAAGACGTCTCCTTCGTTATCCCCGTCTATAACGAAGAGAAAAACCTCCAAGTTCTGTATAGGGAACTGATCGCCGCGGGCGACGCGCTCCGGGGCTCTTACGAGATCATCTTCGTCGATGACGGAAGCTCGGACGGGTCCTTCCCGGCTCTCCGGGAGATTCAAGCCGGCGACCCGCGGGTCAAAATCATCCGCCTCCGCAAAAATTTCGGGCAG
Source organism: Candidatus Aminicenantota bacterium (assembly GCA_026393865.1). Lineage (GTDB taxonomy): Bacteria > Acidobacteriota > Aminicenantia > Aminicenantales > UBA4085 > JAPKZI01. The sequence goes on along the minus strand of JAPKZI010000022.1, from coordinate 34,405 downwards.
ACGGCCGCCCTCTCGGCGGGATTCGATCACGCGCGGGGCGGGATCATCATCACCCTCGACGCCGACCTGCAGAACGACCCGGCCGACGCCCCGCTCCTCGTCGCGAAGATCGACGAAGGCTACGATATCGTCTGCGGCTGGAGGATCAAACGCAAGGATAAATTCGTCTCCCGCCGGCTTCCCTCAAAGATCGCCAACTGGATCATCTCCAGGGTCACGAAGGTCAAGCTCCATGATTACGGCTGCACGCTCAAGGCGTTCCGCGGGGAGCTCATCAAGCACATCAAGCTCTATGGCGAAATGCACCGCTTCATTCCGGCCATCGCCAGCACCATGGGAACCGCGATCGCCGAAGTCCCGGTGAATCACCGCCCCCGCCTCCACGGCAAGTCCAAATACAATCTGTCGAAGTCGATTCGGGTCGTCCTCGACCTCTTGACGGTCAAGTTCCTCCTGAGCTATTCGACGCGACCCCTCCAGATTTTCGGCCTGTTCGGCCTCGTCGCCGGCTTCATCGGCGGCCTCATGGGCGGGATCCTGTCCTATCAACGCCTCGTTCTGAAACAAAGCATCGCCAACCGCCCCCTTCTGCTTCTCTCCGTCCTGCTCATCGTCATCGGCATCCAGTTCATCACGATGGGCTTGCTCGGAGAAATCATGGTCCGGACCTACCATGAATCCGTGGAAAAACCCATCTATGTCGTCCGCGATGTGATCGATTCGGATTCGGACGAAAAGGCCTGAGCACGCCTTCGATGAAAATCCTCATGCTCGCCCCCGAGCCTTTTTTCCAGCCGCGGGGGACTCCGATCAGCGTCTATTTCAGGATCAAAGCGCTGTCCGATCTCGGCCATCGGACGCTCCTCGTCACCTATCCCCTCGGGGCCGATGTCGAATTCAAGAATTTCACGATCCGCCGCGCCGCCAACCTCCTCCGCCTTCGGGCCATCAAGATCGGGCCGTCCTTGGTCAAGCTCCCGCTCGACGGGCTCCTTTTGGGGCGGGCCTTCTGGGAACTTCTCAAGGGCCGTTATGACCTGATTTTTTCCCACGAGGAAGCGGGGTGGTTCGGCGCCCTTCTCGGACGCCTCTTCCGCACGCCGCACGTCTATGACATGCACTCCAGCCTTCCCCAACAGCTCGAAAACTTCGATTTTTCGAAATCCCGGCTTTTGAAAAAGATCTTCCTGAAGCTGGAGAGATTCGTCCTGAAAAACTCGCAGGCGGTCATCGTCATCTGCCGGGATCTTCTCGAATACGTCCAACAAAGAGGTTTCGGCGAGAAGGCCGTTCTTCTCGAGAATTTTATCGATTTCAACGATTTCGAGGAACGGCCGTGGCCGGCGGAGATCATCGAAAAACGGAGGCGCGAGATCGCTCCCGGCGGCGAGAAGATCGTCCTCTACGCCGGCAATTTCGAGCCGTACCAGGGCCTCCCGCTGCTCGTCGAGGCGTTCGCCCGGGTCCGGTCCCGCGCTGTTTTGCTGATCGTGGGCGGATCGAAACCCGACCATGACGAAATGCGGGAAAAGGCGAAGGGACTCGGTCTCGGGGAGAGGGTCGTTTTCGTCGAAAAAGTCCCGCCGCAACAGGTCCCGCTCTACATTTTTCTAAGCGACGTCCTCGTTTCGCCGCGAGTGTCCGGAACGAACACGCCCTTGAAGATCTATTCCTTCCTCAAGTCCGGGAAACCGCTCGTCGCCACCAAGTTGTGGACTCACACCCAGGTCCTGAGCGAAAAGATCGCGGTCCTGGCCGCCCCCGAGCCCCGGGCCTTCGCCGAGGGGATCTCGTTCGCCCTCGACTCCGAGGAAGCTCAAGCGCGAGCGCGGGAAGCGGGGCGCCTCGCCGGGCGGGACTACGTCTATCCCAAATACCTGGAAAAGATCCGCCTGACATTAAACAAAGCCGCCGGATGATGTCCGCGGCGCAAAACCGAACCATGCGCGCGTTCTTAACGGGAGCTTCGGGATTCATCGGCGGGCACCTGGCCGCCCGGCTCGTTCGGGACGGATGGCACGTCCGGGTCCTCGTTCATAAGAGCCGCTTATCCGGGCCGGGGAATATCGAATCCGTGTCCGGCGATGTCCGGGATTTTGATCTCCTGAAAAACGCGCTTCAGGGCGTCGATGTGCTTTTCCATCTGGCCTCGGCTCTCGGCGCGTCGCGAATCGACAAGCGGGACTTTTTCGAAATCAACAGGGAAGGGACCCGGTCCGTTCTGCGGGCGGCCCGGGAAACCGGCGTCAGGCGAATCGTTCATTTCAGCTCCGCCGGCGTCCTCGGCCATGTGAAACACGGCGATATCGCCGATGAGCGCTACCCGCTCGACCCGCGTGACGCCTATGACGCCTCAAAACTCGAAGGCGAAAAGATCGCTTTGGAAGGCGCGAGGAGCGGCCAGAATATCGTCGTCGTTCGGCCCGGTTGGGTTTACGGCCCGGGCGACCGGCGGACGTTCAAGCTCGTCCGGGCCGTCGCCCGCCACCGGCTCGTTCTCGTCTCCAGGGGAAAAACTTTTCAAACGCCCGTTTACGTCGACGACCTCATCGACGGCGCCCTGCTCTGCGAGGACAAGGGAAGGTCGGGCGAAATCTACCACATCGCCGGGATGGAAGTCCTGACCGTCAGGCGGATGGTCGAGATCATCGCCGGCGCGGCCGGAACAACACCCCCTCGCATGTCCCTGCCGTCGGGGCCAACGAAGGCCGCGGCTTGGAGCCTGGGGAAGATCTTTTCGATGTTCAACAGAGAAGCCCCGCTCAATCCTTCGCGGCTCGCTTTTTTCATCCATCCCAAGCCCCTGCGCATCGAAAAGGCGGTCCAGGAACTCGGTTATTCGCCAGTCTGGAATTTCCAAAATGGAATGGCCGCGGCCGTGGCCTGGTACCGGGCCAACGGCTGGCTGTGATCGTTCCGGGTCATGGAAGGCAAACGAAGCCATGATATTTTCATGAAAAAATATCGACCAGCCAAAAGACGCATCCTGGGCCAGCATTTTCTGAAGAGCGCGGGAGTCTTAGAGAAAATCATCGGGGTGATCGAACCTCTCGCGGACGATCTGATCATAGAGATCGGCGCGGGCCGGGGAGCCCTGACCTTCCCCCTGGCCGCGCTGGCGGGGAAAGTCCTGGCCATCGAGAAAGACCGGGCGTTCATCCCCTTTCTCGAGGAAAAAGGCCCGCCGAATCTCGCCATCGTGGCGAAAGACGTCCTGGACGTGAACTTCAAGGAACTCGTCGGGGAAAACGGATTTTTTTTCGGCCGGGCCAAGCTCGTCGGCAACCTGCCTTACTCCATATCCTCGCCTCTCCTTTTCAAGGTCATCGAGGAGAGGGCTGCCTTTCAAAAATGCGTCTTCCTCGTCCAAAAAGAGGTGGCCGAACGGGTCTGCGCCGGGCCCGGATCCAAGAGCTATGCGCCGGTGTCCATCCTCCTCCAGCTCCATTTCCAGGCGGCCCTCGTATTGACGGTCCATCCCGGCTCGTTTTCTCCTCCGCCGCGGGTCCAATCCGCTTTGATCACGCTCGACCGGAGGCCTTCCCCTCTTCATCCCGTTTCCGACGAGCGGAAGTTCCTGCGGTTTCTGCGGACCTGCTTCAAACAAAGACGAAAGACCCTGGTCAACAACCTGGTCGCCTCCGGCACGCCCGTCACCCGAGCGGAAGAGGCCTGCTCGGTCTTCGGCCTCGACCGGGGCATACGCCCCGAACAGGTCTCCATCGCTCAGTTCGTCGGTTTGTTCGATTTCTTCCATGGCCGGCCCTGACCGTCGAAGAGTTTCGGGGGGAAACAGAGTTCGCCGATCTAAAAGACGATGGCGATCCCAGCGCCGTACTCGAGTCCGCCGAGCCCGATGGTGATGCCGTCTTCGGTCGCCTTGACCCGGGTGTAAGTCACCTTGCCGTTTAAGCGGAGAGGCGAGTTTTTCCCGAACTGGAGATAGAGGCCGGCCGTCATGTGGTAGCCCGTGGCAATGTTCAGCGTCGTGGCGATCGGGTTGTTCTCGTAATAAAAATAGAAGTCCATGCCGCCGCCGGCGTAAGGCCGGAGAAAACTCCCGGGAAGGACATAACGAACGCCGAGGGCCAGCGGGAGCAGCAGGAACGTCGTCTTCTCCTGGGTGTAAGTCAGGGCTCCGGTCTTGTAGAACACTTTGATCTCGGAGTAGAAATCGAACCCGTAAGCGAGGGCCGAGGAAAGGGCGAGGCCTTGGATGGAGCCGCCTTTCTTATAGACGTCCGTGAATCGGACGTCCGAGATGTCGTACCGGCCGTAGTAAAATTCAAAGGTTCCCTGGTCCTTGGGGGGGCTCTGAGCGAAGCCCGGGGCCACGAGCGCGAACAGGAGGACCGCCGCTCCAATCGATCTTCGCGCGTATCTGCCCATGACTCCTCTTCTTTTTATAGCATTGCCTCCAGATGAAGTCAAACGCCTTTTTTGGGGTACACATACGGTATGTGTCCTAAGGAGAAACTAAAGGAGGTCCGCATGCCGCATGTGTACCAAATCTCTGGTAGGTGTACCCGATTTAGACAAATATGCTATAATTTCGGCCAATGAGCAAGGTCAAAAAAAGGCCCGCGGCGCCGGCCCCGCGGCCGAAATCCAGGAGCAAGGTGATCACCTCGGAGATCGCCGGCGTCCTCCTCCTCTTCCTGGCCGCCCTGCTGCTCCTCAGCTTGATCAGCTACGATCCCGGCGATCCGTCGCTCTTCAGCGCCGTCTCCGCCCAGCACAAGGTCCATAATTACGCGGGCAAGGTGGGCGCCTGGCTGGCGGACGTCATCCTCCAGGTTTTCGGATTCACGGCCTTCCTTCTGCCCTTCATGATGGGATATCTCGGGCTCAAGGCCGTGCTGACCGGAGAAAAGAAGCATCTCCTTCGCAGGACCGGAACGTTCTTTCTGCTCTTTCTCATCCTTTGCCCGCTCTTCATGCTCTTCTTTCAGAGCGTCCCCTGGCGCGGGACGAAGCTCCAGGTCGGCGGTCTTCTCGGGGACCTGTTGAACTCCTTTCTCCATTCCTTTCTGAACAGCACGGGAACGCTCATCTTCCTCCTCGCCGCCGTGTCGCTCTTCGTCATCTTCACCACGGCGGTCTCGGTCAAAAAGCTCTTTCAAGCCATCGGCCGGACGTTCACCTTCGCCTTCAAGGACGTCAAGATCCGGATTACCGATCCCGGCCCTCCGAAGGAGACGCGCAAGGCGGCCGAGCTCAAGAAAGAGCGGCCGAAAAAGCCGTCTCCGGACGAGGAGGAATCCCAAGAAGAGGATCAGCCGCCGGCCCGGTCGAAGGACGATCATAAGCCCGAAACCGTCCAGGCCCGCTCCAAGGGGCTGAAGACGAGTTCCATCAAGCCCCCCGATATCAAACTGCCCCGGGTCGACGAGGAACCGCTCCTCTTCCCCGTCTCGGGCGACTATGATTTTCCGCCCATCCACATCCTCGACGCCGGCAAGCCCTCCGAGAAGATCGACAAGAACGAGCTCCTCGAGAAGAAGCGCCTCATCGAGGAGAAGCTGCGCGAGTTCAAGGTCGAAGGGGAAGTGAAGGAATACCACCCCGGCCCGGTCGTCACCACGTACGAGTTCTATCCGAATCCGGGCGTCAAGATCAGCCAGGTGGCCAACCTTTCCGAGGACCTGTCGCTGGCCCTGCGGGTCGAGTCCGTCCGGATCCAGCGCATCCCGGGCAAATCCTCGTTGGGCGTCGAGATCCCCAACAACAAGCGCGAGCTCATCAAGCTCCGGGACATCATCGAGTCGGACAACTTCAAGGCCTCTCCGTCCAAGCTGACCTTCGCCCTGGGCAAAACCGTCCATGACGAGGTCTATGTGACCGACCTCGGCATCATGCCCCATCTCCTCATCGCCGGAGCGACGGGCACGGGCAAGAGCGTCTGCCTCAACGCCCTCATCGCGAGCATCCTCTACAAGGCCACGCCCGACGAGGTCAAGCTCATCCTCATCGACCCCAAGCGGCTCGAATTCACTCTCTACGACGGCATCCCGCATCTGCTCAGCCCGGTCGTCAACGACTCCAAAAAGGCCGGGATCATCCTCATGGACGCGGTCAAGCGGATGGAGCAGCGCTACCATCTCCTCAGCGCGAACAAGGTCCGCAACATCGAGCAGTACAACCATCACATCGCCCAGGTCCTGCAGGAGAAGAAGGGCCGGCTGACCGACGAGGAAAAGCAGCAACTCCGGCCTCTCCCCTATATCGTCATTATCATCGACGAGCTGGCCGAGCTGATGATGGTCAGCGCCCAGGACGTGGACTACGCCATCGCCCGGCTGGCCCAACTGGCCCGCGCGGTCGGCATCCACCTCGTCCTGGCCACCCAGCGGCCGTCCATCGACGTCATCACCGGCACGATCAAGAACAACTTCTCCAGCCGCATCGCCTTCCGCGTGCCGTCCAAGATCGACTCCCGGGTCATCCTCGACACGGGCGGCGCGGACAAGCTCCTTGGCATGGGCGACATGCTGTTCATGCCCCCGAACTACCCGCGGCTGCAGCGGCTCCACTGTTCCTACGTCTCGATCCCCGAGATCCGGCGCCTGGTCAAGTTCGTCAAGGAGCAGCGGGCGCCGGACTACGACGAGCGCCTCCTGAGCGTCATCAAAAGCACGGGCCCGCAGGAATGGGGCGAGCTGGGCGAGAAGGACGAGCGCTACGACGAGGCCGTCCGGCTCATCCTCCACACCGGGCAGGCCTCGGCCTCCTACCTCCAGCGCAAGCTCAAGCTCGGCTATGCCCGCGCCTCGCGCATCATCGACCAGATGGAACAGGAAGGGATCCTCGGTCCCTCGGAAGGGAGCAAGCCGCGCGAGATCCAGATCGACATCAAGCAGTGGCTGGAGCAGTCGAAAAAGAAAGTCCGGGAGGACTAGGCCGTGTTCGGACGATCGAAGAAGAGACAGGCGCGCCGGGCGCTGCGCGACAAGAATCTCCAGCGCGCTCTCAAAAAGGCCGGCGCCGGCCATTTCGCCAAGTTCGAAAAGACGCGCGCCGAGATCCCCTGGGACGAGATCAAGGCGAACGCGCGCGCCGTCCGCGAGGCCTGCGTTCCGCACCTCGGCGCCCTGATCGAGCGGTTCACCAAGGAAGCGACCCAGGCCGGGGCCAAGGTCCACGTCTGCGCGAGGCCGGACGAAGCGCTCGCGGCGATCGACTCGATCCTCCGCGAGAAGAAGGCCAAGCTCATCGCCAAATCCAAGTCGATGGTCAGCGAAGAGATCGGGCTGAACCATTTTCTGGAGGAGAAAGGCTACACGGTCGTCGAGACCGACCTGGGCGAATGGATCGTCCAGCTCGCCGGTGAGCGGCCGTCCCACATCACCGCGCCCGCCCTGCACAAGACCAAGGAAGAGGTCGCGGAGCTTCTGTCCAAACACCTCGGCCGCCCCGTCCCGCCCGACATCCGAGAGCTGGTCAAGATCGCCCGTCACGAGCTCCGCCAGGTCTTCCTCGAAGCGGACGCGGGCATCTCGGGGGCGAACCTGGCCATCGCCGAGTCGGGGACCCTCGTTCTCGTCAGCAACGAAGGCAACGCCCGATTGGTGACGACCCTGCCGCCCGTCCACATCGCCCTCATCACGACCGAGAAATTCGTCGAGACCATGGAGCAGGCGACGACGCTCCTCAAGGCGCTCATCATCGGCTCGTCCGGTCTCAAGATGACCTCGTACGTCTCGTTCATCACCGGTCCGAGCAAGACCACGGACATCGAAAAGGAGCTCGTCACCGGCGTCCATGGTCCCGAGGACGTCCATATCATCATCCTCGACAACGGCCGGCTCGACATCTCGCTCGACCGGGATTTCGAAGAGATCCTCTATTGTCTGAAATGCGGCGGCTGCATGCTGCAGTGTCCGGTCTTCCAGGCTGTCGGCGGGCACGTCTACAGCGGGCAGGTCTACCCGGGCGGCATCGGCGTCCTCCTCACGGCCGCCACGCGCTCGCCGAAGGAGGTCGACGGGCTCCTCGACTTCTGCGCGGACTGCAAGAAGTGCGAGGCGTTCTGTCCCGTGGGGATCCCGACGAGCAAGATCCTGCTTAAGCTCAAGGCCTGGAAAGGGCCGACCGCGTTCGAAAAGACGCTCTCCGGGCTATTCCGGCGGAAGGCCCTGACGGAAGGGGCGACGAAAGCGCTGGCCGTCCTGCAAAGGCTCTGGCGGAAGGATGGCCATCTCCGCAAGATGCCGTTCGCCTGGGCCAAAGGGAAGCACTTCCCCATTCTCCGTCCGACCCAAGGCCGGCCCGCGGCGGAAGGATCGCCCGGCGAGAAGATCTATCTTTTCCAGGGCTGCCTGGTCAAGTTCTTCTTTCCGGACATCCGGGACAGCGTCGTCAAGGTCCTCGCCCGTTTCGGTTTCGACGTCATCTGCCCGGCCGACCAGTCCTGCTGCGGCGCGCCGAGTTATCACCTCGGCGACACCAAGGACGTGCGGAAGATGATGGCGGCGAACATCCGGTCGTTCGAAAAAGAAAGGCCCGATGTCATCCTGACCGTATGCCCCACGGGAAATTCCATCCTCAGAAATCTCTATCCCGAGCTCGACCCGGCGACGGCGGGCTGGGCCGAAAAAGTCCGGGATTTCTCCGAATTCATGGTCCGGCGGGGATTCCTTCCGAAGGAGGAAAAGACCGGCGGACGAGGCGAGGTCTTCTATCACTATCCCTGCCATTACCTAAACGACCTGAAGCTCAAGGACGAGCCGCTCGCCCTGCTCAAAGACGCGGGCTATGATCCCAAGGTCGAGAACGAACCCACCACCTGCTGCGGGTTCTGCGGCGTGTTCTCGGTCAAAAATCCCGAGATCGCGGCCAAGTTCTGGCAGGACAAGAAGGGCCGGATCGAGGAGAGCGGGCAGGCGCTGATCGCGACGGACTGCCCCGGCTGCATCTTTCAGCTCCAATCCGGCCTCGCCGCGCTCGAAAAAAAATATACGGTCAAGCACACCGCGGAGATCATCGCGGACGCTTTGGACAGGCCCTCCTGACCCCGGGATGCGGACCGGCTTCCGACTCCCCGATCAGACGCGTCACCGGCCCCGGCGGGCCTGAGCATGAACACAAAATTCGAAAACCCGAAGAAGGCCGGCCCGGAGGCGATCGACCTCGACGAGATGCTCCTTCGATTCCGGCCGGTCGTCGGCTTCAAAGTGAAAAAAGCTCTAGGCGGAGGCAATCCGGACTGGGAGGATGTCGTCGACGAGATCATGATGCAGGCCGTCGAAAAGATTAAAACGGGGGAGTTCCGGGGCGAGTCCTCGATCGGGACCTTCATCTACACCATTACGAGCCGGCGGATCATCGACTATATCCGCCTGAAAACCCGGATCCTCAAGGGGGCGCCGGAAGTTCCCGCTTTGCCCGATCCCCATGATCAGGTCGAGCGGAACGAGCGGGCGGAGCGCCTGGCCGAAGCGATCAAGCAACTCCAGACGAGGTTCCGGGACGTTCTTTATCTTTATTATTATAAGGATCTTAGCCGTGAGGAAGTGGCCCGGAAACTGGGGATCTCACCGGCCAAGGTCAGCGAAAGAGTGAACTATGCCCAGAAACGGCTCAGAAAATTGCTCGATCGATGATTTTCCATTTTTGGAGCGGATCGTCGACTAAATGTTTGAAAGGCGCATTTTCGAGGAATCCTCATGAACGAATGTCCTAACGAAGACAGGATCGACGGCTATCTGACGGGCCGGCTCACCGAGAGCGAGACCGCGGAGCTCGAAGAGCACTATTTCAATTGCTCCGCCTGCTTTCAAAAGCTTTCCGAGCGGAACAAGCTTGTCGAGGTGATTCGCGACCGCGGAGCCGAAATTTTCGAAGGCGCGGACGCCGGCCCGATCCATTCTTGGAAAAAAGCTCCTTGGAAGGATGGCCGGTCCGGCGGGATTTTCCCGCCGGACCGTTGGAAGGAAACCCCATCCACGGGTATCCTTCCAAAAGTGTCCTGGCCGGTGACCGCCGCCGCGGCCGCCGTCCTTCTCGCCGCCGTCCTCGTCCTCATCCCGACGTTCAAAGGAAGGGATCTCGAAATCGTGTCCACGGGGGACGAGGCCGTCCGCGGCGAATCCCTAATTCTCCTCTCCCCGCGGGGCGAGGTGAAGGCCGCGCCGGCGGCGTTCGAATGGAAGGCCGTGGGCGCCGCCGCGGAATACCGCCTCGCTCTCTCCGGTCCGGAAACGCTTTGGACCACGGTCACGAAAGCGACGAAGGCCGATCTGACGGACAACGTGAAACGGGCGATGAAGCCCGGCCTGTATCAATGGCAGGTGAAGGCCTACTCCGCCCAGGGAACTCTGCTCACCGCTTCCCCGAAGGTGGAATTCAAAATATCCAATTAATCCTCGATGGCGTGGTTCTCGTCCTCGTAGTAGATCCGGCCGTGGCTTTCTTCCTCGAAGGCCAGGCAGCACATCAGCCGGCCGCAGAGCCCCGAGATCTTGGTCGGATTGATGACGATCTGCTGCTTGCGCGCCTTTTGGATGGTGACGGGTTCGAACGTTTTCATGAAGCTCGCGCAGCAGAGCGGCCGGCCGCAGACCCCCAGCCCGCCGATGATCTTTGCCTCGTCGCGCACCCCGACCTGGTGCATCTCGATGCGCATCTTGAGCTCTTTGGCCAGGTCCTTGACGAGCTGGCGGAAGTCGATCCGCCCGTCCGCGGTGTAAAAGAAAATGCCTTTTTTCTCATTGAAGAAATAGCGGACCGCGGTCAGCTTCATAGGCAGGTTGCGGGACTTGATCCGCTGCTGGCAGAGGTCGAAGGCCCGCCTCTCCTTGTCGAGGAGCCAATCGAACTTGCGCTCGTCGTCCTCGGAGGCCTTGCGGATGATCTTCGGCGCCTCCTGAACGGCCTTCATATGCCGGCAGACATCGCTGGCCGTGTCGGTTACGGTGGCCAGGTCGCCGCCGAATTCGGATTCGATGAGGCAGAGGTCGCCCATCTGGACGTCGATATCGCCCTTGCGGGCGCGTAAGATCTTTCCCGTCCGCTCGGAGATCAGACAAACTAATTCAGGCATGGTTTCATCCTAAAACTTGAGAGGTAAACGAGCTGATGAGGAGGGTCGTGTTCAGGTTTCTGTCCAGGTTGGTCACGGCCTGGTCGATCAGGCCGAGCCACCGGAGCGCTTGGTCCAGGCCGAGGACCGGTTCGGTTTCCCGGAGGAGACGCTCGTAGTCGGGATTGAACAGAAGACCGGCAGGGCCGCCCTCTTTCATCAGCAGGAGATCACGGCAGAACGAGGAAAAGAATTCGAGCGTCTGCTCCAAGTCTTCTTTGACCACGTTCCGCCGCTGAAAGGCGAATTTTCTCAGAAAGGACGAAGACCCCTCTTGACCGATCAGGGCGAGAAAGAGGGACCAGGCCTCCTGCCGCCGCTGTTGGATGTCGTCCCAGTCCAGGGCTTTCGCCCGCTCCAGGTTGCCTCGGACGAGCAAGGCCATGATCCGGGCTTTCTCCTCCTCGAACCCGAGATCGCGCAGGGCTTGCTCGATCTCCTCCTTGGCGACGGGGAGGAAATTCAGGGTCTGGCAGCGCGATTTGATCGTCGGGAGGATGAAAGCCTGGTTGTCGCTGATCAGGATGATGTGCGAGAACGGCGGCGGCTCCTCCAAAACCTTCAGGACGGAATTGCCCGATTCCTCGGTCATTTTGTCCGCCCGATCGACGATGAACACCCGCTTCCGGCCGATCATGGGTTTCAAGTAGGCCATCTGCTTGATGACCGGCATCTGCTCGACCTTGATGACGTCGCGTTCCGGGGCGATCTCAATGACGTCCGGGAAGTTGCCGTTGTCGATCGCCCGGCAGTTATCGCAGACGTCGCAGGAATCGTCCGTTTCCCGAAGGCAGTTCAAGGCTTTGGCCAGGACCAGCGCCGTTTTCTTCTTGCCGACGCCTTCCTGGCCGCTGAACAACAGGGAGTTCGGGACGCGCCGCCTCTGAAGGGCGAGCCGGAGAATCTTTTTGACGTGACCGTTTCCGGCGATATTCTGAAAAGACATGATGTCCCGTTGATCAGAGCTTCATGAATTCGGGGACGCGGGCCGAATTCTCGAGAATCCGGGGCCTGGCCCCAACATATTAAAAATTCTGATCTCGCTCTCCTAACGCCGATTTCAAATATTGGCCCGTGTAGGACCCGGAGGCGGCGGCCACAGCCTCTGGAGTTCCCGCGGCCACGATCCGCCCACCCTCCTCGCCTCCTTCGGGGCCCAAGTCTATAATATAATCGCAAACCTTGACGACTTCAAGGTTGTGTTCGATGATGACGACCGTGTTCCCCAGCTTGACCAGTTCGGCCAGCAGCTCGAGCAGCTTGCGGACGTCGTCGAAATGGAGACCCGTGGTCGGCTCGTCCAGCAGGTAAAGCGTCCCGCCCGTGTTCCGGCGGCTGAGCTCTTTGGTCAATTTGATCCGCTGCGCTTCACCGCCCGAGAGCGTCGGCGCCGGCTGGCCGAGCCGGATATACCCCAGCCCGACTCTTTTCAGCGTCGACAACTTGCGCTTGAGCTGAGGCTGGGCCTTCAGATATTCGTAGGCTTCATCCACCGTCATCGCCAGGAAGTCGGCGATGTTCTTGGTCTTGTAGCGGACCGCCAGCGTCTCCTTGTTGTAGCGCCTGCCGCTGCACCGGTCGCAGGTGACGAAAACGTCGGGCAGGAAATGCATCTCCACCCGCTTTACGCCGGCCCCCTGGCATTCCTCGCACCGGCCGCCGGCGACGTTGAAGCTGAAGCGGCCGGCGCCGTAGCCTCGGACCTGGGCTTCCTGGGTCCGGGCGAAGAGCTGCCGCAGATCCGTGAAGAGCCCGGTGTACGTGGAAGGGTTGGAACGCGGCGTCCGTCCGATGGGCTTCTGGTCGACGCTGATGACCTTGTCGATCTTGTCCGCGCCCCGGATGGCCTGGTGTTCCCCGACCCGGATCTTCGCCTTATAAAGCAGGTTCTGCAGGCTCCTGAACAGGATGTCGTAAACGAGCGTGCTTTTGCCGGAGCCCGAGACGCCCGTGACGGCCGTCATGCAGGCCAGCGGGATGCGGACGTCGATGTCCTTGAGGTTGTGTTCGCGGGCTTTGAGGATCGTCAGCCAGCCTTTGGCTTTCCGCCTCTCGGCGGGAAGGGCGATCCGCATCTCGCCCCGGAGGTATTTGGCCGTCAGCGAATCGGGCGACTTGAGGACGCTGGAGAGAGGCCCCTCGGCCACGACGAATCCGCCCTGCTCGCCCGCTCCCGGCCCGAGATCGAGGATGAAATCGGCGGCCCGGATGGTCTGTTCGTCGTGCTCGACGACGAGGACGGAGTTGCCGTCGTCGCGGATCTTCCGGAGCAGGGAGAGGAGCCGGCCGTTGTCGCGCTGGTGGAGTCCGATCGTCGGCTCATCGAGAACATACAGGATACCGCGAAGGCGCGCGCCGACTTGGGCGGCGAGCCGCACCCTCTGCGCTTCGCCCCCCGAGAGCGAGCCGGTCGTCCGGTTGAGATGAAGATAGGCCAGCCCGAGCTCGGTCATGACCGCCAGCCGGGTCAGGATCTCCTTCTGGATCTTCGAGGCGACGACCTCATGCGCCGCGGCATGCCGGAAGGCGGAAATGTCGTCGATGAGGCGGCTGACGGGCGCTGCGCTCACTTCGGCGATGCTCTTCCCGCCGACCTTGACCGACAGGCTCTCGGGCTTGAGCCGGGTCCCGCGGCAGGCGGGGCAGACGTCGTCCGTCAGCTCCACGTCGCCCCATTCGTCCGTGACCGTCAGGTAGCCCAGCCCGTTGCAGCGCGGGCAGGCGCCATACGGGCTGTTGAAGGAGAAATTGCGCGGTTCGAGTTCCGGGATGCCGATGTCGCAGTAGGGGCAGAGGAGCTTGAGCGAAAAATACGTCTCCTGCCCGTTCTGCCGGAGAAGAAGGACTTCGCCGTCGGTGATGGCCAGGGCCCGGTCGACGGCTTCCCGCAGGCGCCGCTCGGAATGCGGCGCGACACGGATCTCGTCGATGAGGACCTCGGCCGTGTGCTTCTTCGTCTTTTCGAGGACGATCGGTCCATCGAGATCGCGGAACCGGCCGTCGACGCGGATCTGGACGAAGCCCTTCCGGAGCAGGCGGTCGAACAGCTTGTGATATTCGCCCTTGCGGCCTTTGATAACGGGAGCGAGGATCTTCACCTTTTCCTGGGCCGCCGATTCGGCGATCCGGTGGACGATCTGCTCGGCGGTCTGCGGGCTGACCTGCCGGCCGCAGCTCGGGCAGTGGGGGATGCCGACGCGGGCGAAGAGGAGCCGGAGAAGATCGTAGATCTCCGTCACCGTGCCGACCGTCGAGCGGGGATTGGAGGAAATGGTCTTCTGGTCGATAGAGATGGCCGGCGAGATCCCTTCGATGGATTCGACGTCGGGTTTTTCCATCATCTCCATGTACTGGCGGGCGTAGGCCGACATGCACTCGATGTAGCGGCGCTGGCCCTCGGCGAAGAGCGTGTCGAAGGCGAGCGATGATTTTCCGGAGCCGCTCGGCCCGGTGACGACGATGAGCCGATTGCGGGGCAGGCGGACGTCGATCCGCTTCAAATTGTGCTGGGCCGCCTTCTTCACGATGATTTCGTCGAGCATAAACACCTATTATAAGCGATGGGAGACAAAGGGACAAGCCGTTTTCGAGCGCATGCCCGCTTCGCTGCGCAGGCCTTCTTCGGAATTCCCCCTGGGCTCCCCCCGGCTTTTCGTTTGTATTGACCGGTCCCCTTCAATCCGCTAGGATTAATTACGACATGGGACGGCAAGAGAATCTCCTCAAATCCCTGGAACTGCTCCGGGACCTGAGCCTCAAGAGCGACTCCCTGCGGACGATCAAGCATCTCCCCGCCCAGGAAGGGAGCTATAAAGAATATCCGAAGGACATCCACCCGGCCCTGGTCAAAGCGCTTCGGGAAAAAGGCTTCGAGCAGCTCTATACCCACCAACACTCGTGTTGGGACGCGGTCCGGCAGGGCCGGAACGCGGTCGTGGTCACGCCCACAGCCTCGGGAAAAACCCTCTGTTACAACCTGCCCGTGCTGGACGCCATGCTCAAGAACACATCGGCCCGGGCGCTCTATCTCTTCCCGACCAAAGCCCTGGCCAACGACCAGCGGGCCGAGCTCGACGAGACGATCAAGCTCCTGCCCGAGGAGATCCGCATTTTCACCTACGACGGCGACACTCCCCAAGACGCCCGGAAGGCCATCCGCGCCCGGGGCCATATCGTCCTGACCAACCCCGACATGCTCCACGCCGGCATCCTGCCCCACCACACGAAATGGATCAAGCTCTTCGAGAACCTGAAATACATCGTCATCGACGAGCTCCACAACTACCGCGGCATCTTCGGCAGTCACCTGGCCAACGTCCTCCGCCGCCTGAAGCGCGTCGCCCGCTTCTACGGCGCCTCGCCCCAGTTCATCCTCTGCACGGCGACGATCGCCAATCCGGTCGAGATGGCCGAGAAGATGATCGAGGAATCCGTAACGCTCGTCGACGACAACGGCGCGCCCCGCGGCGACAAATATATCGTCTTTTACACGCCGCCCGTGGTCAACAAGTTCCTCGGGATCCGCAAGTCCTACGTCAACGAGTCGCGCCGCATCGCCGCGCTGTTCCTCAAGAACGGCCTCCAGACCATCGTCTTCGCCCAAAGCCGCCTGATCACCGAGGTCCTCCTGACCTACCTCAAGGAAGACATCGAAAAAACGATCAAGGACGAGGGCCTCGTCCGCGGCTATCGGGGCGGCTACCTGCCCATCAAGCGGCGGGAGATCGAAAAGGGGCTGCGCGACGGCCGGATCCTGGGCGTCGTCTCGACGAACGCCCTCGAGCTCGGCATCGACATCGGGACGCTCGACGTGGCCGTGCTGGCCGGATACCCCGGTACCATCGCCAGCACATGGCAGCGGGCCGGCCGGGCGGGCCGCAAGACCGGCTCCTCGGCCGCGGTCCTCGTCGCCTCGAGCGCTCCGCTCGACCAGTTCATCGTCAACAACCCGGATTACTTTTTTTCTAAAAGCTCCGAGAAGGCGCTCATCAACCCGGACAACCTGTCCATCCTCATCAACCACATCGAATGCGCCGCCTTCGAGCTGCCGTTCAGCGACGGCGAGACGTTCGGCCGGGCCGAAATCGCCGAGATCCTCAGGTTCCTGGAGGAGGAGAAGCTCGTCCACCACTCCAAGGAGAAGTGGTACTGGACGTCGGAGGCCTACCCCGCCGACGGCGTCAGCCTGCGCAGCATCAGCTCGGACAATTTCGTCGTCGTCGACACGACCGGCCCGTCCAAGGTCATCGCCGAGGTCGACTTCACCGCGGCGCTGACGACGCTCCATCCCAAGGCGATCTATATCTGCGAAGGCGAGCAGTACTTCGTCGAACAGCTCGATTACGAACAGCGCAAGGCCTACGTCAAGAAGACCGACATCGACTACTACACCGACGCCATCGACTACACGAAGATCAAGATCCTGGACATCTTCGACAAGCGGAAGCTCGATCGGTTCGAGGCGAGCCACGGCGAGGTCCATGTCGCGACCCAGGTCGTGGGTTTCAAAAAGATCAAGTTCCACACCATGGAGAACGTCGGCGCCGGCGACCTGAGCCTGCCCCAGAACGAGATGCATACGACCGCTTACTGGGTGACGGTTCCGGCCGAGCTCCTCCAGGACCTCTCCTTCACCCCGGAGCAGAAGATCAACGGTCTCTACGGCCTGTCCTATATCATGCACCACGTCGCCCCCCTCTTCCTGATGTGCGACATCCACGACATCGGCGCTTCGATCGGCGATAACTCCACCGGCGAGTCCATCCCGCCCAAGGACCTCATCGCCAAGATCCAGCCGATCCAGGGACCGGTCTATGCCGATATCGGCTTCGAACCGAACATCTTCATCTATGACAACTATCCGGGCGGCATCGGCCTCAGCCCGTCGCTCTTCGACCTCGACAAACGCCTCCTCGAATACTGCTTGAAGACGATCGCCGCCTGCCCTTGCCAGGACGGCTGCCCCTCGTGCGTCGGGCCGACCAAGGAGAGCGGCGAGCTGGCCAAGAATGTCGCCGTCGAGATCCTCACCCGACTGCTCGGATAAATCTCCGGCTCGGAGAAGAAACTCGCTCGAAGCGAACGAACGCTCTCCTGGTCGCGGGTCCTGCCGACAAGATCGAGAAACGTCTTCGCTCCCGACTCGGGTTCTTAACGCCGTTTCCTCCCCGTTCTTCTCGGCGGCTCAGAACTCCGTCCCGGCTTCTTAATTACGGGGGTTCGCCGGGACGTCAAACATGCTTCGCCGGCCGATCTCTTCCGGATCGGCTGCCCTCGAAGGACGGCTCGGAAAGGCTGAACCCTCCATGGTCGCTCAGCCGTCTCCCGATCTTGTCGTTCGGATTATTCCGTAAATAGACCGTTCGCCCGCTTCTTCGCTCCCAGACAACCAAATAAATCCGCAGCCTTTGATCCTTCCCCCTTCTGGCGGCTTCCCGAAAAAACCGAAACGTGGCGGCGGGATCTCCTAATGTCCGCTCATTCCCCCTTCCCTCGCCCTAACAATTGGCGCTCTCCTCGTGTTGCGTCTCAATAACGGCTTTACAATAATCCTGAAACTGTCATTCCCGCAGGGGTAAACTTGTCCCCACGAAAGCGGGGATCGGGAATCCAGATTAAAAAGACTGGATTCCGGATCAAGTCCGGAATGACAACATTGTAAAGTCCTTGCTGATACACCACACTCGTATGCTCCGCTTATTAGCTTGGGCGAGGGGAAGAAAGCGAAGCGACCATTAGGAAATCTCGCTGCTGCGGTTCGGTTTTTTCGGCGTATGATTCAAAGACGCGGCGGCAGGGTTGGCCCTAAGGCCCCCATAGCGGAGGGGGGTCCCATCGGCTTGGCCGATGGGGGGAACCGACGGGTAACTCTTGAGAATATAGGGACAGAATGCGTCGTCCCCCTTTACCGAAAAATATGCGAATTACTTGGTCGTTGGCGAGCGAAGAAGCGGGCGAACGCTTTATTTGTTTAAGCGGGTGGCGCCGATCGGGCGCCCCAGCGTTCGAAGCGAATGGGACCCCCCGAAGGTGGGTGATGAGCGAGAACGCTGGGGCTGATCGGTGACAGGACCCGCGACCAGAAGAGCGTTCGACCGCTTCGAGCGAGCCCCCAAATTTGACTTAGCGTTCCCTGTATGCTACTTTTTGATCGAAACCCATGAACATTTTCGAACTGATCAAAACCGCCAGCCTGGTCGTCCAGGCCGTCCTCCTCATCCTCCTTTTCTTCTCCATCTTCTCCTGGACGATCATCCTCTTCAAACGAAACGCGATGAAGAGGGCGACCAGCCAATCCAGGAAATTCCTGGCCGTCTTCAAAAAAAGCCGGAACCTGGCCGAGGTGAGCGAGGCCTCCAAGACGTTCCCGGGAAGCCCGCTGGCCTCCATTTTCCAGGCAGGATTCAAGGAAATGGCCTATCTGGCCAAGAACACCCCTCAGGGAGCTCCGAACGGGGCCAGCCTCGACAACCTCAGCCGGGCCCTGACCAAAGCCTCGAACGCCGAGGTGGCCAAGATGGAGAAACTGATGTCGTTCCTGGCCACGACGGGCAGCGTTTCACCCTTCATCGGCTTGTTCGGGACGGTCTGGGGGATCATGCGCTCGTTCACCGACATCAACTTGACCCGCTCGGCCAGCCTGGCCTCCGTCGCGCCCGGCATCGCCGAGGCCCTGGTCGCCACGGCCGTCGGCCTCGTCGCGGCCATTCCGGCCGTCATCGCCTACAATTACTTCCTCCACCGGATCAAGGACTTCATTACCGACATGGAGGACTTTTCGCTCGAACTGCTGAGCCATGCTCGTCCTCCTGGTCATCTTCATGGTCACGGCGCCGATGATGCAGTCGGGCATCGGCGTCAACCTGCCCCGGGCCGAGACCGACACGGCCCCGGCGGACCCGGGCCTGCGGCTGACGGTCGACAAGGACAAGTACATTTATTTCGAGAACTCGGCGATCAATATCAACCTCCTTGAAAGCCGGCTCCGGGACTATTTCTCCGGCCGGCCCAAAAAGATCGTCTACCTCCAGGCCGACAAGGACCTCCTCTACGGGTTCGTCGTCGAGATCATGGATATCGCTACGAAGATCGGCGTCGAAACCGTGGCCCTGATCACCGAGCCGATCGAGGTCAAAGACAAGAACCGATGACCGTTGGGACAGGGATGAACGACAGGACCTTCAAGAGGGCCATGGTTTTGTCCGCGGCGGCCCATTCTCTCCTTCTCCTCGTGATCATCATCAATCCCAGCCTTCCCAAGCCGGCCCGGAAGGACATGATCCACTATATCACCCTGAACAGCCGTGACGGCCGCCCCAACGACGGAACTGGGCGCGACCGAGGTCAAAAAGGACAGCCTCAGGGATCTGACGACCCTTCAAAAGCTCCCAGCGGACGAGCCCAAATCCCAGATGCGCTACCCGGTCGAAAAACCGAAAAAGGAACCGGCCAAAAAGCCGGAGAAGAAGGCCGCGATCACCAAGCCCGACGCCGCGCCCAAGCCGGCCGTCAAGGAAACGCCGACCGGCGCCGGCCAGCTGGCGGCGGGCGGGAGCGGCGGGACAGGCCTGACCATCGGCCTCGGCGGATCGGGCGAAGGCGGAGGCGCCGGCGGCGGATTCCCCGGCGACCTCGGCATCTCCAATTTCCCCTACATGTATTATCTCCGCGAGATCCAGTATAAGATCCAGTCGAACTGGTTCACCTCTCTCGTCGACCCCGGCGTCAGCGGCAACTTCCATGTCGACGTCTATTTCCGGATCAGCAAGGACGGATCGATCTCGACCGTCGAGATCAAGGAATCGAGCGGCCTGAAGACGCTCGACCAATCGGCCGTTCGGGCGGTCATGCAGTCGGCCAAGTTCGGACCTCTTCCCCCCGGATACGAAGACGAGTATCTGGGCATCTATCTCCGATTCGAGCATTCCAAATGAGACTCAAAAAGCTCCGGACAGGCGCCGCCATGATCCTGGCCGCGGCCGCGCTCCTCGCCCCCCAGCAGGAATTCAAAATGGTCATCAGGGACGGGATGCCGGCGATCAGCTTCGCCCTCCCGAAGTTCGCCGCCGCCTCGCCGCCGGTCCAGACCGCCGCCGACGAGATCCATCAGGTCCTCACCGACGACCTGAAATACAGCCGCATCTTCCAGCTCCTGCCGAAGAGCTATTACGACTACATCCGGGCGATCGACCCGAAGGCTATCCAATTCAAGGACTGGGAGTCGGTCCAGGCCAATCTTCTCTTCACCGGCGAGGCCGCCGAGGCCGAGGGCGGGGAGACCGCGTTCATCCGGAACCTCTACGACGTCAAGTCCCAGCGGCCGATCCTCATCCCCAAGCGCTACCAGGCCAAGAAAGCGGACCTCCGTTTCCTGGCCCACCGGATGGCCGACGAGATCATGAAGGCTTACGGCGAGAAGCCGGTCTTCGAATCCAAGATCGCCTTCGTCTCCAACCGCGACGGCAATCTTGAGCTTTACAGGATGGACTATGACGGGGCCAACCAGGAGCGGCTGACCTTCACCAAGTGGGAAGACAAAAGCCCCTCCTGGTCGCCCGACGGAAACATGATCGCCCATACCTCCTATATAAATTATTCGGCGGGACTCTATATCAGCCAGATCTACGAGGGACGGCGAATCGCGGTGTCGACCCGAGGCGGCAATTTTTCGCCGTGCTGGTCGCCGGACGGGAAAAAGCTGGCCTTCATGTCGACGATGGACGGCAACGCCGAGATATATGTCGCCGACATCGACGACGACGCTCTGAAGCGCGGCGCCTTCCGCATCAAGCGCCTGACCTTCAATCCGGGCATCGACACCGCGCCCACCTGGTCTCCGACGGGACGGCAGCTGGCCTTCGTCTCGGACCGCAGCGGAACGCCCCAGATCTACACCATGGACGCCGAAGGATCGAACGTCACCAAGGTGAGCTTCGGCGACTCGACCCATCACGATTCGCCGGCCTGGTCGCCCGCCGGCGACCGGATCGTCTATGTCGCCCGCGTCGATAACGTCTTCGACCTCTACGTCCTCGATCTTCGGAGCCTGCAGATCCAGAGGCTGACCGAAAGCAACGCCCGGAACGAATCGCCGAGCTGGTCGCCCGACGGCCGGCACATCGTCTTCACTTCGAACATGCGGGGCGGGCTGCAGCTCTTTTTGATCGACTACGACGGGGCCGGCCTCCGCCAGCTCACGACCAAAGGCCAGAACAACTGGCCCGACTGGTCCTACTGAATTTTCAATTGACACGCCCCTCTTTTCATTGTATAAAATTGAGGATAGCGTCATGTTCAGATTTTTCAACGATATACAAACCAAAGAGGAGGCTTCATGAAAAAACTATTAATCCTTGCCCTCGTCTGTCTGTTGGCGGTCGCGTTCACCGTATCCTGCAAGCCAAAGGCCAAGCAGGTCGCTCCGCCGCCCCCGCCCCCCCAGGCCAAAGAACAGCCCAAGGTCGAAAAGGTCGAGCCGCCGGCGGTCGTGAAAAAGCCGGAGCTCAGCGAGGAGGAACTCTTCCTGTCGAAGTCGCTCGAGCAGATCAACCGCGAGAAGCCCCTTCAGACGATCCAATTCGATTACGACAAGTATTTCATCCGCGACGACGCGAAGTTCCAGCTTGAAAGCGACGCCGCTTGGCTGAAGAAGTTCAGGACGGTCAAGGTCCTCATCGAAGGCCACTGCGACGAGCGCGGCACGGAGGACTACAATCTGGCCCTGGGCGAGAAGCGGGCCAAGAGCGCGTTCGATTATCTCGTCTCCCTCGGCATCCCCGCCGAACGGATGAAGACGATCTCGTACGGCAAGAGTCAGCCCCTGGACCTGGGCCACGACGAAAACGCCTGGCAGAAGAACCGGCGCGCCCAATTTCTGGTTATCGAAAAATAAGCGGATCGGTCGATGCGACGCGCCCTCGGGGCCCTTCTGATCGCCGTCGTGTCCCTCGGCGCGGCCGGTCAGAACCGGGAGAGGCAAACCTACGAGCTCATCTACCAGGACGTTCAGCTTCTGAAACAGCAGTACCAGAAGCTGGAAAAAAAGGTCGACGCCGCCTCCGACGACATCAAGGCCATCCGCGAACTCGTCCGGGACCTGGCCGGCCAATTCAAGCTGTTCCAGGCGGACCAAGCCCGGGCCCAGGAGAATCTCAAAGGCTTGCCCTCCCAATATCAGATCGTTCTTGAGCGGCTCAGCCAGCTCGAGGCGCGGCTCCTGCAGATGGGCGAAGACCTGATCGCCCTCAAAGCCAAACCGGCGCCGCCCGTCGAACCGCCGCAGGAGGCCCCCAAAAAGGACGACAAGACGCCCGCCGTCAAAAAGCCGGCGAAAGAGCCCGCGAAAAAGACGGAGCCGGTTTCTGAAAAGAAAGAGGAGAAGCCGGTCCCTGTCCAGACCAACCTCTCTCCTCAGGAGGTTTACAACACCGCCTATACCGATTATCAGAAGGGGAGCTACGAGCTCTCCGTCGCCGGGTTCGAAACGTACCGGGAGCAGTTCCCGGCCAGTCCGCTCGCCGACAACGCCCTCTATATGATCGGTGAATGTTATTTCAGCCAGAAGAAATTCGACAAGGCCATCGGGCAGTTCGACGACCTGATCGTTACCTATCCCTTGAGCGACAAGGTCGCCGCGGCCTACTGGAAGAAGGGCTTGTCGCTCATCGAGCTCAAGAGGAAGGACGATGCCGTGGCCACCCTGACGCTCCTCATGTCGAAATATCCGCTCGAAGAAGAGGCCAAGAGCGCCCAGCAGAAGATCAAGGAACTGAAGGAGATCAAATGAGTGACTTCAACAGCTTGAATAAGGTCATCCTCCTCGGCCGGCTCGGCCAGAAACCGGAGCTCCGTGTGTTGCCGCAAGGCGACCGCTCCGTCGCCCATTTCTCGTTGGCTACAAATGAGCGCTGGACCAGTCCCAAAACCAACGAGCCCACAGAGCGGACGGAATGGCACAAGATCGTCGTCTGGGGCAAGCAGGCCGAGTTCTGCGACCGGTACCTCGACAAGGGACGCCAGATCCTCATCGAAGGCCGGCTGCAAACCCGCTCCTGGCAGGATAAGGACGGCAATAAACGCTCCACGACCGAGATCGTAGCCCAGAGCATCGTCCTCATCGGCGGACGGCGTGAAGAGACGAGTGAAGCCGGGCCCTATCCGGACAAAGCGCCCGCGGAGTTCCCCGGCGAGGCCGAGACCGCGGCGGCCGGCGAAGGCGAGGGCGATGACGAAGTCCCCTTCTGACGACGAACGGGACTTCCGCGCCCGCATCATCGAAGATATCCGGCCGTGGGGCAAGTTCCGCGCCTATCCCCACGAGAACGCCGGGAGCCTCAAGATCATCACCGTCAATCCCGGCGCCTCTCTCTCCCTCCAGTTCCATCACCGCCGGAGCGAGTTCTGGGTCGCCCTGGACCGCGGCCTGGAGATCACCGTCGGCGAGAAGGTCTGTCGGCTCCGCAAGGGCGAAGAGATCTACATTCCGCTGGAGATCCCCCATCGACTGCGCTGCGTGGGCCGTTCGCCCGCCCGGGTGATGGAGATCTGGCTCGGGAATTCCGACGAATCCGATATCGTCAGGATCGAGGACAAATACGGCCGGACGTCATAAGACCGTCGACGTCTTGACCGGCGTGGAGAAGACGATCGGCCCGCCGGCGATGGCGAAATAGACGCCAAGCGCCACTCCCAGGACAAGAAAGACCCAGCCCAGAACGTTGTTGATCTTGGCCATGATCAGCAGGATCTCATAATGCGGATGGGCGGTCCCCTCCTTGCGCGTGTTGAGGGCGATCTCCCGGATGGCCAGCAGCAACTGGCCGAAGGCGATGATGGCCAAGCCTACGATGACCGACCAGAGGATCGTCACCACGCCGACGACGATGGAATTGATCTGCATGGAAACCTCCTTATCCAAGATGGTGACGCGTCACGGTTTTTCGAAAAAGTGAAGCGTCTCCCATTTCATAACGATCCCATCATCAGAAACGCGTCGGGATGTTTCACCAGGAGTTTCTCGATGATGTGCTCCTCGACCTCCTGGGCCGTCCTGAGCGACAAGGCCTGGTTCACCACGCGTCGCACGGACCGGTATTCGACCGAGCGCAGCGCCTTTTTGATCCGGGGGATGAAGATCGGGTTCATGCTGAACTTCCGGAGCCCGAAACCGAGCAGAACCATGGCCGAAAGGGGGTCGGCCGCCATCTCGCCGCAGATGGCGACGTCCTTGCCTTCCCTGGCGGCGGCCTCGATGACGAACTTGATCAGGCGCAGCACGGAGGGATGGAGGGGCTTGTAGAGATAAGAGACGAACTCGTTGGACCGGTCCACGGCCAGGTAGTACTGGATCAGATCGTTCGTCCCGATGCTGAAATAATCGACTTCCTTGACCAGGATGTCGGCGAGGGCGGCCGCCGCCGGCACCTCGATCATGATGCCCAGGGGGATGTTGGGATCAAACTTGATCTTCTTGCTCTCAAGTTCCCGTTTGACCTCCTCGAACATCCGTTTCACTTCCCCGATCTCCTCGACCTCGGTGATCATCGGGATGAGGATGCGGACGTTCTTGTGAACGCTCGCCCTCAGGATGGCCCGGAGCTGGATGCGGAACAGCTCCCGGTGCCGGAGCGAGAAGCGGATCGCCCGCAGGCCGAGAGCCGGATTGGGCTCCTGTTCGATCGAGAGCTGGGGCAGGTTCTTTTCGCCGCCGATGTCGATCGTCCGGATGTAGACGGGATAAGGATGGGCCTCCCTAGCCAGCCGGGCGTAAACTTCGTAATGGTCCTCCTCGGTCGGGAGCGTGGACCGCTGGAGATAAATAAATTCCGAGCGGAAGAGCCCGATCCCTTCGGCGCCGTAGGACAGGGCATGGCTGATCTCATCCGGGAGCTCGATGTTGGCCATGGGCGTGAAGCGGACGTCGTCGAGGGTCACCGATTTCCATTTGGCGACCTTTTTGAGCTCTTTGCGATAGGCCTCGTACTTCTCCCGCTTGCTCAGGAATTCCTTCTGGACCGTCAGCGGAGGATTGATGATGACCTCGCCGTCCGTACCGTCGACGATCAGGATGTCCCGGCTCTTGATGATCTGGGTGATGTTGTGAAGCCCGACCACGGTCGGGATGTTCATCGAGCGGGCCAGGATGGCCGCGTGGGAGGTCTGCCCGCCCATGTCCAAAGCCACGGCCAGGACGTTCCCCTGGCTAAGCCGCAAGGCGGCTTCCGACGGCAGGAGATCGTGGGCGACGAGGATCTTGTTCCGCGCGTCGACCACCGGCGCCTCGCTTTGGGAGGCCAAGTTCCGGTAAATCTTGGCCAGCACGTCGGCGACATCGGATTTCCTCTGCTTGAAATATTCGTCGCCGATCGCGTCGAAGATCTTCAAGTAGCGGGCATGGACCTCCGAGAGGGCGCTTTCGGACCTGACGTTCTCCTCCCGGATCAGCTTCTCCAGGCTCGGCGCGAGCGACGGATCGTCGAGGATCATGAGATGGGCGTCGAAGATGAACGCGTGTTCCTCGCCGATCTTCTCCCGGATCCGGTCCTTGAGCTCGACGAGGTCCTCCCGGGTCTTGGCCAGCGCCGCCTTGAGCCGCTGGATCTCCTCCTCGACCCGGTGGGGAGGGATATAGTCCTTGCGGAGGGTGAAGATGATCCGCTCGGACAGGATGGCTTCGCCCATGGCGATGCCCGGAGACACGCCCACGCCGCGAAGCCTCGTGACGTCCATGACGACCTATTCCTTCTCGCCGAAACGCTGGTCGATCAGATCGGACAGGGCCTTCCAGGCCGCCTCCTCGTCCGCGCCGTCGATCTTCAAGACGATATCCGAGCCCTGGGTGGCGGCCAGCGTCAGGATGCCCAGGATGCTTTTGCCGTCGATTTCGCCGCCGTCCTTTTCGATCCGGACATCCGCGCTGAAGCGGTTGGCCGTGTTGACGAATTTCACGGCCGCCCGGGCGTGCAATCCCAATTTGTTCTTGATGGGGATCGGTCGCTCGATCATGGCACCCGCTCAGGACGGCTTCGACCCGAGCAGAGCGCTCGCCAAGTGGATGTTCTTTTTGCCCTGCTCAACGACCTTTCTGGCCACGTCCTTGATGTTGTTGTTCCGCTGGAGAGAAACGAACTTGATGAGCATCGGGAGATTGATGCCGGTGATGATCTCGACCTGCTCGTCCTTCTGGAAGGTGAAACTGAGGTTGGAGGGCGTCCCCCCGAACATGTCGGTGAAGATGACCACCCCGCTTTTCTGATCGACCCTTTTCAGGCTCTGGCTGATCTTCTTCTTGGACTCCTCGACGTCGTCGTACCAGCCGATCGAAATGGCCTCGATGTTGGGGGCTTCGCCGAGGATGATGGTCAGCGCGTTGAGCAGTTCCTCCCCGAGCTTCCCGTGAGAGACGATGATGCCGCCGATCATTTTTGCATGTCTCTATGAGAAATCTTTATATCATATTTCTGCTTCCGAAGGTACTCCCGAAGCTCATCGGCGACGACCACGGAGCGGTGACGGCCTCCCGTGCAGCCGATGGAGATGACGAGGCTGCTCTTTCCCTCCGCCACGAACCGGGGCATGTGAAAGCGGATGAATCGGAAGAGCTCGGCCAGGAAGGCCCGGGTCTCGTCCGCGCCGAGGAGAAAGTCCCGGACGGCGGGGTCCTGGCCGGTCAGGTCCCGGAGGGCGTCGATGTAGAACGGATTGGGGAGGAACCGGGTATCGAAAATAAGGTCGGAGTCCAGAGGGATCCCGTATTTGTAGCCGAAACTGATGATCGACACTTGGAGGCGGAGTCTCGGCTTTTTAGTGAACTTCCGGGCGAAGATATCCTTGAGCTGAGAGATATTCGTGGCCGAGGTGTCGATGACCTCGTCGGCCATTTTCTTGATCGGGGCCATCCGCCGGCGTTCCATGCGCACGCCCTCGAGGGTCGATCGGCTGGCCAGCGGATGCGGCCGCCGCGTTTCGCTGAAACGCTTGACGAGCGTCTCGTCCGAGGCGTCTAGAAAGATCAGGCGGGGGGTGACTTTCTTCCGGATCTGCTCCCAGACGCCCGGAAACGTCTCCAGAAACCCGTGTTCCCGGATGTCCACGACGAGCGCCACCTTGTCGATCTGGACTTCCTTTCGGCTCCAAAGGTCGACGAAAGTGGGGATGAGCTTGGCCGGCAGATTATCGACGCAGTAATAGCCGAGGTCCTCAAGAAAATGGCTAACGACGGTTTTCCCCGAACCCGACAGCCCGGTCACGATCAGGAATCGGTCGTCCTTGATCATAATCCTACCCTTTTGCTCTCCGAAGCGAGCGCCCGCTGGAGCTTCGTGACGAGCTCATGCGAGGCCTGATAGCCGCGCTTTCTCAGGATGTGGACCTTGCAAGCCACCTCCATGAGCGTGGCGATATTCCGGCCGGGAGCGACGGGAATGTTGAGCTGAGGGATCCGTTCTCCCAGGATGATGGAGTCCTCGGGAAAGCGGAGGCCGAGCCGGTCGTATTCCTTCTTCCGGTGCCATTTTTTCAGCCGGATGACCAGGTCGATGGGGGCCTGACGGCAGATGGAGGACGCCCCGAAGATCTCCTTGATGTTGATGATGCCGAGGCCGCGGATCTCCATGAAAAAACGGCTCATCGCCGGAGCCTTGCCGATGATCCGGCCGGCCGCCGTCCGGCGAACCTGGACGACGTCATCCGAGATGAAGCGATGCCCTCGGGCGATGAGCTCCAGGGCGCTTTCGCTCTTGCCGACGCCGCTGTCGCCGATGATCATGATCCCCAGCCCGAACATCTGTAAAAGTCCGCCGGAGATCACGGCCTGCGGCGAACCGTTCGCTCTCACCCCGGTTTCTCTTCTTCCTCCCGGACCATGGCGATGAGCTCCCCGGCGGACAGGGCCTTCCGCATCTTTCTGAGAAGCGGGCGGGAGCGACGGATGAGGTGGGCCACGGCCGCCAGGATCTGGAGGTTCACACCGGGATTCTCGGCGGATGTGACGACCAGAAAAAAAACGTGGACGGGTTTTTCGTCGATCGCCTCGAAAGCGACGCCATTGCGCGACACGGCCAGAAGGACCATCGGATCGTCCAGGCCCTTGACCTTGCAGTGGGGGATGGCATAGCCGTCACCGACGGCCGTGCTTCCCAGCCGCTCTCGTTGCAGAAGCTTTTCAGACAGCTCCTTTCCGGAATACCGACGGTCCCGGACGCAGAGGAGCCGGATCATCTCCCGCAGCGCGCTCTCCCGGTCCGAGGCGCGGAGATCGGGAATAATCAGGGCCTCGTCGAGGAGACCGTGGATCATCCGGGAGCGTTCCGGCTGGGGATGCTTCATTCTGGTTGGACGAGCCCGTAATGGCCGTCCTTGCGGCGATAGAGGACGGCCCACTTCTCGGTGCCTTCCATCCGGAAGACGTAGACTTCCCTTTTCTTGAGATCGAGATGAAGGGCGGCCTCTTCGACCGTCAGCGGCTTGACCGAGAAATGATCGGCCCGGATCACTCGTTTTTCGCCTTCGCCCGCCTCCGCGGCGGGCAGGGCGAACGATTTCCGCTCCCGGCCGCCCCGGCGTTTCTTCTCGCGGTACTTCTCCCTCTCCTTTCTGATCTTCTTCTCGAGGGCGTCGAAGGCCAGATGAAGGGAGTTCATCATGTCCGGGCTCTCTTCGATGACGACCAGTCCGGCGCCTTTGGCCCGGACGTGGATCTCGGCCTTCTGCCGGTTCTTCTCGTGGGACAGGATCACGTCCACGTCGGTGGCGAAGCCCATCAGCCGTTTCAGCTTGGCCAGCCGCTGGTCACAGTAGGCCTTGATATCCGGCGTCAGATGGCCCTGGCGGGCGGTATAGTGGATGTTCATGCGGTCCCCTCCATTATAAACTTTCTCTTGCGGATATGCGAAGGCTGGATCTTCAGTTGTTTGCGGTACTTGGCCACCGTCCGCCGGGCGATCTTGAAATTCTCCCGGGCCAGGATCTCCTCGAGCTCCATATCGCTCAGCGGCTGGTTCTTGTCCTCGGACTCGACCAGCTTCCGGAGCCGCTCCTTGATCCGGAGCGAGGAGACGTCCTCCCCGAATTCCCCGTGGAGCGCTTTGTGGAAAAAGTACTTCAAGGAAAACACGCCGCGCGGCGTAATGATATATTTGTTGGCCACGACCCGGCCTACCGTCGATTCATGGACGCCGATCTCCTGGGCGATCTCGATCAACGTCAGGGGCTTGATGTAGTCCATCCCCTTCTCGATGAAATCCCGCTGCTTGTCGACGATATAGCGGGCGACTTTATAGATCGTCTGGTCCCGCTGGTCCAGGCTGCGAAGGAACCACAACGCCTTTTTCATCTTGTCCTTGAGGAACCGGTAGGCTTCCGGATTCTCCTTGAACGCCTTGGACAGGAGCGTCCGGTAATAGCTGTTGATCCGGAGGCGCGGGAGTCCTTCATCGTTGAGGGAGATCTTCAGGTCAGTGCCTTCTTTGGTGACGACAATGTCCGGGACGACATACGCGGGTTTGTCCTCGCTGTACTTGCGGCCCGGTGCGGGATCCAGCCGTTTGATGATCTCGATGTGATATTTGATGGAGGCGGGAGCGACGCCCAGCACCTTCGACAGTTGGGCGTAATCCGACCGCTCGAGGAGCGGCAGATGCTCCAGAATGATCGCCCGAGCGACATCGTCCTTGATCTGAAGGTAGTCCATCTGAGCGAGCAGGCATTCCTTGAGGTTCAAGCTGGCCACGCCGACCGGATCGAACATCTTGACCTTCTCCCGGACCTTCTCGATCGTCTCGACCGGGGCCCCGGTCGCCTGACTGATCTCCTCGAGCGAAGAGATCAAAAAACCGTCTTCGTTGATGTTGCCGATGATCCGTTCGGCGATCTCCCGGTCGGCCGGATCGAAGAAGGTCAGGTTCGCCTGCCAGTTCAGATGGTCCCAGAAGGAAGAGCTTTTCGACAGCGTGTTCTCGAGCGAAGGGATCTCTTTTCGGTCCTGGGGAAGGGGGCGGAAGCCGTCATCGATATATTCCTGGAAGTAGGACTCGAATTCAAAATCTTCGTGGTTCTCTCCGGCGGCCTCCGCGCCGCCGTCCGCGGCCGCCCGGTCGGCCTCGCTGTCCGCGGCCGCGACCCGGTCCGTCTCCGTTTCCGGTCCGGCCGGATCGGCGGCGGCCTCGGCCTCGGCTTCCGGGGTTTTCTTTTCGGCCTCGGGCCTTTTTTCGTCCGTTTCCTCTTCGAGCTCGAGAAGGGGGTTCTCGGAAAGCTCCTCGTCGATGACCTCGATCAGTTCCAGAGTGGTCAGGGGGAGCAGCTTGATGGCCTGCTGAAGGGCCGGGGCGAGGATCAGCCTTTGGACCTGCCGCTGATCGAGCCGCTGTTTCATGATCATCGATCAAGCCTTATCTTCACAACCGGAAGTCCTCGCCCAGATAGTTCCGACGCACGTCCTCCGAGCCGACGATCTCGCCCGGCGTCCCCTCCTTGAGGATTCGCCCTTTATCAATGATATAGGCTCGGTCGACGATCTTCAAGGTCTCCCGGACGCTATGGTCCGTGATCAGCACGCCCAGGCCCTTCTCCTGCAGGGAACGGATGATCCGCTGCAGCTCCTGGATGGCGATCGGGTCGATCCCGGTGAACGGCTCGTCCAGGAGCATGAACTCGGGCCCCGAGATCATGGCCCGGGCGATCTCGAGCCGGCGCCTCTCGCCGCCCGAGAGGGTGAAAGCTTTGGCCCGGGCGAGCCGGGCCAGACCGAATTCCCCGAGCGTCCGCTCCAAAGTCGAGGCCTGTGGGACCGGCGCTGCGGGGAGAGTCTCCATGATAGCCCGGAGGTTGTCTTCGACGGTCAGTTTCCGAAACGCCGAGGCATCCTGAGGAAGAAGGCAGATGCCTTTTTGGGCCCGGAGATACATCGGGTAGTCCGTGATTTCTTCGTCATCCAG
Source organism: Candidatus Aminicenantota bacterium (assembly GCA_026393865.1). GTDB lineage: Bacteria > Acidobacteriota > Aminicenantia > Aminicenantales > UBA4085 > JAPKZI01. The sequence continues at coordinate 3,394 of JAPKZI010000022.1, read as the reverse complement.
GAAGATCCGCCCGGCGTCCTGGAGGACGAGCCCCAGGATCAGGGAAAAAGTGGTCGTTTTGCCGGCCCCGTTCGGCCCGAGCAGTCCGACGATCTCGCCCTGCCGGATCTCCACGGATACATCGTTCACGACCTTCTTTCCGCGGTAGCTTTTGACCAGGTGGGCGGCCTTCAAACACGATCTCATCGGTCACGATTTGATGACGGGCACCGGCCGTTCTTGATCCCGAGATTCCACGCGGATTGTACCATCGGCCAGGTGGAAAGTCAATTTATCCCCCCGGATCGTGCCCTTGTCCTTTTCCTTGAGTTCGGGTCGGCCGGTGAGCGTGATCGTGTCCTTCTGGACATCGTATTCCGCGAGCTCGCCGGTCCCCTCCCGGGCGTTCATGACGATGGACACGGCCTTGGACTTTCCCTTCATCGCGCGGAGGGAAAGGATCTCGCCGCCCCCTTCGCCGGGATCGACCGAGATGATCCCGCTCTGCAGAACGGCCGCGCCCGATCTCAGCTGGCAGTTGTCTTCGTAGATCAACTGGCGGGCGCCGATGTCATAACGCATTTTGCCGGCGGCGATCTCGACGCGCCTCTCCGGTTCGCCCTCCTTGGCTTTATGCGGGAACACGGACTGGACCCCGCCTTGACAGGTCATCTCGGTCATGTCCTCGCTCAGGCTGATCTCCTGGGCCGACAGGATCCTCTGCTCCTGCCAGGTCCGGACCTGGTCCCATAATAAGAAACGCTTGAGCCGGCTCAAATATCTCATCGACCCGGCCTTGGCGAAGACCGGCCCCGCCGAAGAGAAAAAGCCCTTGTCCGCCGCGTCCTTCGGCGAGGGCCGGAAGTTCATCTGCACGCCGCCCTTCATCTCGAAGTCGTTCTGCTCGATCATGATCGTGAGGTCGTCTCCGGACACGTCGCTCCGGGCGGAGACGAGCCTCGCCCTGCGGCCCGCGTCCGCCGCGACATGCAGAACGCTGGTCTGCCCGTCGAGGGTCATCGTCGTGCCCTCGATCACGCGGCTGACGCCGCCCGTTTTGTCCAGGCCGGCGATGCGGGCCATCCCCGCGGTCTTGATCTCCCGGAAACCGCCCTTCCTGTTGAAGTTCAGGTCGACGGACTCACCCCGGAATTCGGTCGCTTCTCCCGAGTCGTAGACAAACTTGACCGCGGACCGGCCGCGGCACTCGATGAGGCGGAGGATGGGCAGGTTCAAGAACGACTGGAGCTTGATCTCGTCGGACTCCATCTCCTGCCGGACGCTCTGATCGAGGCGGAATTCGCGGTTGATCGAGGACTCCTGCGCCTCCGGCGCGGGGGCGGGCGGGGCCGCTTTCGGCGTTTTGGCCGCGGCCCGTTCTTCCTCGAGCGCGAGCCTGACCTTGCCCTCAAGCCGCAAGATCCTCAAGTCGTCGATCTTCTCCCACTGTTCGAAATAGACACGATCGGCCGTGCCGCGGCTTTTGCCGTGGACGAGGCTGACCTTCCCGTCCGGACCGCCCCCCTCCACATCGCCCCGCCGGCGGAGGAAACCGTAAGTCAGTTTTCTGCCGAAAATGACGAGCGGATCGGGCGTCGCCAGGCGGAGACGGATGGAGAACTGCATATTCTCTTCGAGGACGAGTTCCTCATCCTTGAGGTAGAAGAGGACCCTTTGGGCTTCACCTTCGAGCGTCGAGGTCTTGACCGCGGCGCCGCTCCCGGTCATGATGAGGTCCGCCAACAGGTCGTACTCGAAATCCGGACCGTTCATGGCCACGTCCTTGTACCGGATCCGGACGTTCCCTTTGAGAAAGAAATGGTTCATCTCATTGTCGTAGGTGAGAACGTCGCCGTTCATCCGGATCTCGCGGCCGCCTTTTCGACCATGATCGACGACCTCGACCCTGCCCTCGAGCCGATAGGTCTTTTCGTCGACGGGGATGTTCAGGTCGCCGCTGGCCTCGATCAACCCTTTTTCCCGATGGGTCTGGGAAACGCGGATCTTCTCTTTCCGATCGACCTTCGACTCGAGGATGTCCTTTTGGCCGGGCTCCGGGGGCGGAACCCGCTTGATCTGACGGATGAGATAGACCGTGATGATGACGACGACCGCCGCCAAAAGGACGATGAGGACGGGCCGGATCACGCGCGCCGCGCGCAGCTTGAGGCGTCCTCCGCGTTCCGCCGCGCTCATTTCTTCATTCCCGCAAGCGTCAGGGTCAGCTGTTCCCGGCCGAGATACGTGGAGGATTGAAGTCCGTAGGCCACGTTGACGCGGTCGCCGCGGCTCACGCCGCCGGCCCATGCGCCCTTGTCCCAGCCGATCGCTTCGAACGTTCGACCGTTCCGGCCCAGAAGGAACTTCGCGTGCTTTCCGTTCTTCAGGAGCTGCGGCGGCCGGACGACCTCCACGCTCTCCGAAAGAAACAAGGGCCGCGGGTTCCCGACGCCGAACGGCGAGAGAAGCCCGAGATATTCGAGGAAGGGCGCGTCGATCTCGGAGAAATCCAGCGTCGCGTCGATCTCGATCTTTCGTTGGAGCTGCTCCGTCGTGATCCTGGACTCGGCCACGGCGTTGGCCACGCGTTTAAAAGCCGGGAGGTCATCCGTCCGGAGCGTGCATCCGGCGGCCAACTCGTGACCGCCGTAGGTCAGGAAGAGGTCCCGGCATTCATGGAGGCAGTTGATCAGGGAGAATTCCGAGATGCTCCGCCCGGAACCGTAAGCCGTGCCGTTATCGTAGGAGAAGAGAACGACGGGCCGGCCGAAAGCCTCCTTGAGCTTGGAGGCGACGATCCCGATGATGCCCCGGTGCCATTCCGCGCAGCCCAGGATCAGAATCTTGTATCTCTGGTCGAGAGCGCTCTTGGTGATGCGCTGGAAGGCTTGTTTGTAGATCCGCTCCTCGGTCTTCTGCCTTTCGGCGTTCTTCCGATCCAGACGACCGGCCAGATCAGCGGCGACCTCCAAGGATTCGGAGAAGAACAGCTTGACCGCGATGTCGGCATGCTCCATGCGTCCGGCGGCGTTGATGCGCGGGCCGATGCGGAACCCGATGTCGCCCTCCGAGATCTTTTTGCCGGTCAGGCCGGCAATATCGATCAAGCTTTTCAATCCGATATTGGAAACGCTGCCCAGCTCCTTGAGCCCGTATTTCACGAAGATCCTGTTCTCGCCGGTGAGTTTGGCCACATCGGAGATCGTTCCGATGGCGACGAGCTTCATGTAACTGCGAAGCAGGGCCGATCTCTTATGGGAGTCCGACTCGGCCCGGCCCAGCAGCGCCTGGATCAATTTGAAGGCGACGCCCACGCCGGCCAGGTTCCTGTCGGGGTAGCCCGAGCTTTCCAGCACGGGATCGAGAACGGCCAGGGCCGCGGGAAGCTCCTCGCCGGGAAGATGGTGGTCGGTGA
>JAPKZI010000032.1 GCA_026393865.1 Candidatus Aminicenantota bacterium | reverse complement strand
TTTTCGATGGCCTTGTCGAAGTCTTTGAGCAGGATGTGGGTGAAGCCGATGAGCTGGTAGGGCATCGGGTCCTGGGGATAATCCTGGGTCAGCTTGACGTAGATCTCAAGGGCCTCGGACGCCCGTCCCGAGGCGGCCAGGCTTTGTCCATAGCTGAGCCTCAGGAATTTATTTTCCGGTTCGACGGCGATGGCCCGCTCGAAATAGCCCTGCGCCTCTTCCTTCCGGCCCGCATTGTCCAGGATCATGGCCGACGCGGTTAGGGCGTCCATGGAGCGCGGATTAATGGCTAGGACCTCGGCCATGGCGACCATGGCCTCCTGCGTTCGGCCGGTCACAAGGTACGTGTAGCCGAGGCGCGAAATCAAGATTTCCGAACCGGGGATCCGGGCGATCCAGCGTTTCAGGGTTTGGACGGCTTCATCGAACTTCTTCATCCGGGCCTGGGCCAGGGCGAGGCCGACGTAGCTCGAGGCGGCGCCGGGCCGCAGGGCGAGCATCTTTTCGTGGAGCTCCGCCGCGGCCTGGTAATTGCCTTCGAACTCGAACTTCTCGGCGTCCTGGACCATCTTCAGCTCGTCGACCTTGTCCTTCGGATCGATGGCCTCGGCTTTGGCCGTCTTGTCGGTGTAGTCGACGTAGCCGAGCGAGCGGAGCCGGGCCTGTTCTTCGGCCGTCAGGGCCAGCTTCCCCGACGATGATCCGGGGAGGAGGCTTTCCTTGATCAGGCGGTCCAGGCCGATTTTCAGGTCCTCGGCCTTTTTCGGATCGGCGGCGAGCAGGTTCCGCGTCTCGCCGGGATCGGACTTGAGATCATACAGTTCTTCCTTGGGCGCGCGGATGTATTTCCGGGCGCCCGAGATCAGGCCGGTCAGGGAAGCCCAGCCGAAATTCTCTTTGGGATAATATGTCTCGATGTAGGTATCGAGGTCCTTTTTGTTCTTTTTAAGGATGTAAGGGACGAGGCTTGTCCCTTCGACGCCGGCCGGGGCGGGTTTATCCAGCAGGTCCAGGACGGTCGGCATGATGTCGATCAGCCGGACGCGCGCCGCGACCGTCCGCTGGGCCGGGAGGTGGCTCTCGGCGTAGAACAGCAGGGGGACCCGGAGGGCCATGTCGTAGAGAAAGACGCCGTGGCCGGATTCGCCTTTCTCGCCGAAGGCCTCGCCGTGGTCGCCGGCGACGACGATCAAGGTCCGGCCGAGGAGGTTGCGGTCCTTGATGGTCCTCATCACCTGGCCGATGATGAAGTCCATATAGGCCACTTCGCCGTCATAGAGCCGGTTGGCGAACTGTTCCGAGTAGGGCGCCGGCGGACTGTACGGAAGGTGGGGATCGAAGAAATGCAGCCAGCAGAAGAACGGTTCGTCCTTGAGTTTATCGAACCAGGGCAGAAAGGCCTGGTACACCTGCTCGGCTTTCCGCTCCGAATTCAAGGCCTTGAACGGCGTTTCCTCCTGGAATTTGTCGTCGTACAGGTCGAATCCCTGGTCCAGCCCGAAGCGCGAATCGACCGAAAAGGAAGAGAGAAAGGCGGCCGTTTTGTAGCCGTCGGCCTTCAAGACCTTGGCCAGAGTCGTCCTTTCCGGAGAGAGGGCGTATGTGCCGTTGTTATGGACGCCGTGGACGAGGGGATTGAGGCCGGTCATAATCGAAGCGTGAGAAGGAAGCGTCAGAGGGACCTGGCTGTAGGCGTTCTCGAAGAGGATCCCGTTGCGGGCGATGGCGTCGAGGTTGGGGGTCTTCGCTTTCGCATAGCCGTAGCAGCCGAGCCGGTCCGCCCGGGTCGTGTCCAGGGTGATGAGCAGGACGTTCATCTTGGCGTCGCGCGTGACCTGGAGCTTAGAGGGGCGGAGAACGATGAAATACAACGCGGCGGCGATCGCAACAAGGGCGAGAGCGGCCAGGACCGGCCGGGCGGCCTTCCGGACTTTGGCCGATAGGGTGGGCGAGGGCCCGGGCGGAGCGCCGGGACGGCCGGGCTGAGGTTTCGAAGCCGGGGCCGGCTGCCCCTTTTTCCTGGACCGGGACCGTTTCTTTTTCGACATGTTATTAGCTAACGTAGAGGACTAGGCGCATCCGCCAAAGCGCAATGCATGCCTTGTCATTTCTTAATGACGTTCAGGATGTTCCTCGCCAGGGCGGCCCGCTCGCCTTCGGGCTCGAGCTTCAGAAACTTATCGAAATTCTCGATCGCCTTGGGGTTGTCCGCCTTGTTGAGGTAGACGTAACCCAGCTTGAGATAGGGGTCGGGCCACTCCGGCCGGATCTGGGCGGCCAGGTCGAAGTACTTGAGGGCCTCGTCCCAGCCCTGATTGGAGAAGAAGATCTCGCCGACGTTATAGGCCAGGATCTCGTCCTTCGGGGAGTTCTCGATCGACTGTTTGAAGAAGTCCTGGGCTTCCTTGAGCTTGTTCTGCTTGAGATAGCAGTTGCCGATGCCGGCCAGAGACTTGGCCGCCATCTCCTTGCCGAGCGCCGCGTCGACCTTCGATTGTTCGAGGACTTTGTTGTAGATCTCAACCGCCTTTTCAAAGTCTCCCTTTTCCCGCCAGCAGTCGGCGATGCTGACCTGGATCTGATAGAGATTGGGATTCTTCTCCAGGAATTGCTGGTAAAAGGCCATGGCCTCGTCGTATTTGGATTCCTTATAGGCCTGATTGCCATTTTCCAGCAGTACGAAGGTCGCTTCGTCGGCGACGATGCCGCCCGAGGCCTTGGTCAGCTTCTGCATCTTGACCGTGACCTTCGGATTGACGCTCAACTGGCTGACATAGAGGGCCTTGGTCAGGGGCATGAAACCGGCGGCGATGGCCGTCAGCTCCCAGTTGCCCGTGCCGAGGCCGATGAACGACCACTCGCCTTTCTTGTTCGTAGTCACCTCGAATTTCAGGTTCACGTTCTGGGAGAAAACGAGGGACAGTTTGACGCCTTCGAGCGGCTTTTCCTCAAGATCGACGACGACGCCGCCGATGCGGCCCACGCCGCGACCGGCCTGGGAGAAGGCCGAGCCGGCGGCCAGGAGAATGATCAGAGTCAGAAACGTTATTGTTTTCAACGAGTTGGTCTTCATGTTGGCCTCCCTATCTATTAATGCAACCTTCGTGCCATGTCAGCGTCCGGAACGGCTTCAGGATGAAATCATTTCTCCACTCCGGCCGGCGAAGCGATATTCTACCATTTTTCGGCTTTTTGGGAAATCGCCGGCCGGCGGGCGGACCCTATGGAGCGAGCCTCGTCCTCTTGAAAACCTTGCCCCCGTCCGCGGCGTTCGTCAAGGTCAGGTTGAGCATGGAGGCTCCCGTCTTGAGCGCCAGAGAAAACTCGATGACGAATTCTTCATCGACGATCTCTTCCATCCTTGCCTCGGTCAGGGAGATCGGGTAGTCGTTTTGATAGTCCCCGATCTTCGCCCCGGCGGCGTCCAGGACCTCGAGCGCCACGGTCAACGTCGTCCGGAGGTCCTTGCCGTCCGATGACATCCAGATCTTTTTATAGGGCACGCCGATGCGGACGCGGACCTGGTCCGGACCGCTCCGGTCCACGCTCATCTCGCAATGCAGGACCTTCTTGTCCACCTCGACCTGGGGCTTCCATTCCATCTGGGCCCGCATGATCATTCCGAGCTGGACGGCGCTGTCCGGGTCCAGCCGGTAGTTCCCGCTCCAGGCGTCATCGATGAAGACGATCGGGAAGAAATTGTAATACCAGATCTCCGTCGGCTTGCCGTAGAACGTGACGCCACGGGGAAAGGCTTCGCGCTCGCTCGGTGGTCCGAGCAGGATGTAGATGCGGCCCCGGTCCTGCAGCCAGCCCGGTTCCTGGCCTTCGCTGAAGAGATGATTGGCCTCGTCGATCCGTTGGAAATACTCGATCTTGAACTCGTTCTCCGTCGTTTCGGAATCAGGGTCGCGCTTCTTCCAGAACTCGTCGATGAACTTCGGCCTCTCGGGCTCGGGCAGGTTGACGAAGGTCCGCCGCTCCTCCCTGGTGATGAGGTAGCGCACCTTGGACAGGAAATCCTTGCTGACGGGGTCCAGACGCTTCTCGAGCTGATACGTCGCGCAGGCGGCGAGCAGGGCCGCCGCCAGCAGGAGCAGGGAGGCGGCGGTCCGTCTCACTTTTTTTCCTTGAGGCTCTTGACCAGGGCTTTGAGGGCTTCCTGGTTGGGGTTGAGTTGGAGCGATCGTTCCAGGGCGACCAGCGCCTGGGCCGTATCGCCGAGCTTGATGTAGCAATCGCCGATCGAATTCAGGACGGGGATGTTGGTCCCGAAGTGGGTCAGGTAGTCCTTGTAGTATGCGACGGCCTCGGCGAACTCGCCGAGCGCCTTGGAGGCGTCTCCGATGAGCAGCAGAAAATCGTATTTCCGGTCGTCGGCCATGAACGGCCGGGCGACCGCCTTGATCGCCGCGTGGTCGGAGGCGGCGGCCAGCGCCCGGCCATAATCGAGGGCGTATCGGGTCGAGGCGGGATCACGGCGGTAGGCCGATTCCAAAAGAGGCCGGGCTTTGGCCAGGTCGTTCCGTTCGAGGTATTGGACGCCGAGGATATTGGAGAACGAGGGATCGTTCGACGGCGGCAGCGGCAGGGACAGGACCCAGGGCCGGATGAGCCTGGCCACGGGGGCGATATCGAAGCGGGCGCTCGTCGACAGGCGTTCGGTCTTGTCGGGATTGAGGATGGCGATCTTGAGCTCGTAATGGGCCGAAAGATAGCCGGCGAGCGGGAAGGTCTCGAAAAAGTCCATCCGACCGGGCATGTCTTTGAAGCTTCGGGTCAGGGACTTGACGACCGCGCCTTCTTTGAGGATGGTGTATTCCACGGCGCCGCCGGTCCGGAGCGGGTCGGGAAGTCCGCGGATCTGTAAGAAGGCGTATAAGGTTTCGTCCGGCAAGAAGAGGCTGTTGGCCGTGGGAGCGAACTGGACACCCCCGAGCATGAAGGATTTGTTCGCGGCCTTATATTTGGATTCCCTGTCCACCGCGTAGGCCAGGACGGGCGAACTCATGGAGAAGCCGGCCGGTTCGGGGATGAGAATGTTCGCTTCGACCGAGGTGAACTCCTTGGAGATCTTGTTCTTCCACAGAAAACTGGCCTTGTATTGTCCGGGGACCAGGGGGAAGAGGTCCTGGAAGCTGAACGTCTTGGCCCGCATCCGGGCGAGCTGGTCGGCGTCCAGGTCGAGGGAGACGGACCGGTCGAACTGGTACACGGTCTTGCCGCCCGGATCGGTGATGATCCCGTTCACCTGGATATCGGAGCGGTAGCGGTCCTGGACCTGTTCGAAGGTCAGCTTGGCCGGTTCGATGAGATAGTGGACGAAGGTCAGGCCGGCGGCGTCCTGGAAGACCTTGATCAGGGACTCGTTCAGGATGTAATTGGTCGTATAGTCCACCTCGATCATGTCCTTGTATTTCAGGAGCTTCTCGGCGTAATCGGACTTGATCTTCTCATAAGGCGCGGCGGGAATGCTCTGCCGGATCAAGACCTCCGAGGCCAGCGACGGGGTCGCTGAGAACATGGCCTCGCCGGGGATGAGCGAGAGCGAGATGGTGGCCACGTTCGGCTCGATCTTCAGGAGCTGCTGAAAGGCCGAATCGGATTCGGTCATGTCCCCTTTGTAATGGGTGAGGAGGTTCTGGGGCCCGTCGTTGATGGGCGAATAAAGGCGGTATTCCCCGACGTTGTCCTTCTTCCAGAAAGCGATATAGAAAGAACCGGGCAAGCCGTATTCGGCCATCCCGTCGTAGAACCAGGTGATGATCGGCTTGAGCTCGGGAAGGTTCTCGTATTTTTGGACCTCTTTGGCCTCGCCGAGCATGATGTAGATCCGGCCCATGTCCGTCCGCCAGCCGGGCGCCGGCGATTCCCGGCCGAACCACTGGTTGGCGTAGGCGATGCGGCGGTAGTGTTCGGCCTTGAACTCGTTCGTGGTCGAGTTCGGATTCGGGTTCCGCTGTTTCCAGAAGGCCTCGGTGAAGATGTTCCGCTCCCGGTCGGACTCGAGCTGGAGAAAGACGTCCCGTTCCTTCCGGCTGATGATGTAGACGACATCCTCCTCGAGCCATTTGCGGAATTGGGGCGGGAGGTCCTTGGGGGAAAGCTTTTTAGGGGTCTGGGCGCCCAGCATCAGGCAAGCGCCCAGAAGGCCCAGAATCAAAAGCGGAAGGATTCTCTTGTTCACCGACATATTATAATCCTCTCTCGTTCGCGCTTCAAGAAGGGCTCGGGGAGGAAGCTCGCTCCCTCGCGTAAATCTTGATGCCTGCATCGTTCGGTTTTTTCGGCGGCCAGGATCTCGGACAAAAAGGTTCTCGCGTCGACGGGATCGCCCCCGGCCCCCTGGGGAACCAGTCCCGTCGGTTCCCCCCATCGGCCAAGCCGATGGGACCCCCCTCCGCTATGGGGGCCTTGGGGCCGACCCCGACGCCGCGTCTTTCATTTTTCTCGCCGGCCGCAAAACGTGGCTTCCCGAAAAAACCGAAACGCAGCGGCGAGATTTCCTGATGGTCGCTTCGCCTTCTTCCCCTTCGCCCCGCGGTCAAAAACACTGTCATACTTTATTAAACTTAGATCACACCGTATTGGATGCAATAGAAAAAATCGCGGGCGGCGCCGACCGGGCGCCCAGACGGACGAAGCGAATGGGACCCCCCGAAGGTGGGTGATGAGCGAGGACGGCTGGGCTGGTCGGTGACAGGACCCGCCACTTTATCAAAAAAGCGACAGCTGGCCCTGGCCGGCGGAATTCGTCTCGTCTTCCCGGTCGAAGAGGTGGATGACCCCATACTCTCCGTCGTGTCCGGGGATGATCTTGACCAGGCCTTTGCGCATGCGCTCGATGCCTTGGGCGATCCGGTCGGGCTGGAGCCGGCTCAGCTCGGAGACGGGCACCTCGGTCAGGATCCTGTGCTCGTTCCCGAACTCCCGGATGAAGCGGAAATAGGCGTCCCAGACGCTCTGACAATCCGGGCCCTTCTCGCAGGCTTCGGCGATGATCTCATTCAGGGGGATGAGGTTTTTATAGGGGATGCTCATGCCGGCGTCCCTCACCTCGTCCCGGTCGGCGAGCTCTTCGACGCGGTGCATGACCCCGATGGTCAATTTTTTGCCGCAGACCGGGCAAAGGTCGTTCTTGGCCATGGACTCCTTGGGCGAAAAGAGGACGCTGCATTTGCGGTGGCCGTCGAAATGGTATTTGCCCTCTTCGGGAAAGAACTCGGCGGTGTAAAGGAAGCGGGCCGGGTCCCGCGTCCGGATCGCGTCGACGAGGCCTTTATAACTGAATTCCGTGTCGAAGGCGTTGGCCTCGCGCCCGATCTTGGCCGGTGAATGGGCGTCGGAGTTGGAAACCAGGGCGTAGTTGTCGAGGGCTGAGAGGCGCCGGTTCATCGGCGGGTCGGAGGACAGCCCGGTCTCCAAAGCGAAGATGAACGGGGTCATCTCCTCGAAGCACTCCTCGATGGCGTCGAAGCCCGAGTTGGCTCCGAAGAGCGAAAACCACGGCGTCCAAATGTGGGACGGAATGACGACGCATTTGGGGCAGAGGTCCGCCGCCATTTTAACGAAGGCTTTGGCGTCCAGGCCGAGGATGGGCCGGCCGTCCGAACGGAGGTTGCCGAGGCCGGCCAGCCGGCCGTTGAGCTTCTCGACGGATTCGAGGTCGGGGGCGAGGACGAGGAGATGGACCTTCCGGACCTTGCCCTTCTTGGAGTAGATGAAACTGATCTCCGTGGACAGGATGAAGGCGACGTCGCCGGCCGCGAACGGGACCGACCTCAGATGTTCCAGCTCGGGCTTCTGCGGCGATTTCAGGCGGAAAAAGCCGTTGCCGATGGGTTCGAGCTTTTCCTTGGTCAGGAAGAACCATTCGGGATGGGTGAAATCGGCCGTGGCCAGGACCGAGACGCCTTTGACCTTGGCCCAGTGGGCCATGGTGTCGAAGGTCATCTCCCGGGAGGTCGCGCGCGAAAATTTCGAGTGAAGGTGAAGGTCGGCGAGGAACCTCATGTCAGGCTATGTGTATCCCAATTCGGGCCGCAATTCAAGAAGAAAAGCGGAGCAAAAACAGAAATACATGTTTTTGGATTCAATCCAAAAAAATGGATGGATTTTTTTATTAGAATTTTTTGCCATAGCCTTAACTTATTTATTATAAATTAATTAACGACTCATTCCAGCATTCTGTGGTTGGCATGAAATATGCAGATTTCTTGGTCAGGAACAAATCTCAGGATAGTTTTTAAAACGCTTTGACTTTCGGTCGCTTTGGAGGAGAGAAAAAGGAGGTGAAAACCGGGATCACATTTTGCGTTTTGGGGTTTTAGGGGGGTGAGTTGTTCACTCCAGTAAAGGAAATGGCTTATTGCCACGACAAGGGAAAAAGGAGGCTTGATTGAAGAAAATCGCAGTTCTGTTGTGTTTGCTTCTCTTGGCGGGGATCTATACGTTCGGCCAGGAATTCGGCAGCATTCGGGGAACGGTCATAGACAAAGAGGGCACGCCTTTGCCGGGCGTCACCATCACCCTGACGGGAACCAAGACCGCTCCAAGAACCACCATCACCTCGGAAAAGGGAAACTACCGGTTCTTGAACCTGCCGGTCGCCAGTGATTACGCCGTCAAATTCGACCTGGCCGGCTTTAAATCCGTGTCCCGAGAGAAACAGGTCATTTCGTTCGGCCGCGACGTGACCATGGACATCACCATGGAGCAGGCGACGATCGCCGAGACCATCACGGTCACCGGCCAGACGCCCGTCATCGACTCCAAGCGGACCCAGGTCGGCGTCAACATCACCGAGGACATGATCATGTCCCTGCCGAACTCGCGGAACCCGTGGGTTTTAATGGCCATGGCCCCGGGCATCATGATCGATAGAGAGGACGTCGGCGGAGCTGAGTCCGGCCAGCAATCCTCTTATTACGGCCACGGCTCCTCGAGCGGCGACAGCACCTGGAACATCGACGGGGCCAACATCACCGACAACTCCGCGCTCGGCTCGGCGCCCGCCTACCTCAGCATGGCCGGCTATGAAGAGCTGCAGGTCAACTACGGCAACAACGACATCAAATCACAAACGGGCGGAGTGCAGCTCAACTTCATCACCCGCCGGGGCGGCAACAAATTCTCGGGAGCCTTCGACATGACCGCCGAAACCAAGGACTGGCAGTCCAAGAACATCCCCGCGGATCTGGAAGCCCGCGGCTACAAGGGCGCCGGCGTCAACAAGGTCTATCTCTACAGCGCCAATTTCGGCGGCCCGGTCATCAAGGATACGGCCTGGTTCTACGGCTCCTACGGCATCCAGGACATCGGCACCACGACGCTGGCCGGGACCTCGGACAACACCTGGCTGGCCTCCGGCTACTTGAAGCTCGACGCGCAGGTCAGCAAGAACACGCGGGTCAGCGGTTTCTTCGAGCACGACAACAAGCTGAAGTGGGGCCGGACGAACTGGGGAGCGACGCTTCAGGCGCCCGAGACCGTTTGGAACCAGCTCGGTCCTACGCCCATGGTCAAGGGCGAGGTCGAGCAGATGTTCGGCAATTTCTTCCTCAACGCCAAGGTCGTTTACTCCCACAACGTCTTCAACCTGGAACCTTTTCTCGGGAAGAGAACGTCGGACGGCAGCGGGCCCTACATCCAAGGCCGGTATTATCCCGATGAGTGGCATTGGGGCAACATCGCCGACTACGGAACGGTACGGCCGATGTTCAACGCCAACGTCAACGGCAACTACTTCGCCGAAGGGTTCCTCGGGGCCGACCACGAGATCAAGTTCGGCGTGGACTACGTCCAATCGACGGTGTCGTCCTACTCTCTAGCGGAGGCCAACCTCAATATCTTTACCATGGCCCCCGGCTGGACGGAAGCCTGGGTGCTCCGCGATTACTTTATCAATCAGTGGTTCCAGCGCTATTCCGGGTTCATCCAGGACACGATGACCTTCGGCAAGCTGGCGGTCAACGTCGGCCTCCGCTACGACGTCGAGACGTCCAAGATCAAGAACGAGCTCCAACCGGCCTCTCCCTGGCTGCCCCAATACCTGGCCAAGATGGAGATCAGCGAGTACGATCCCGGCATCAAATCCAATGTCCTTTCGCCCCGCGTGGGCCTGGTGTATGACCTTTTCGGCAACGGCAAGGACATCATCAAGCTGAACCTGGCCCGCTACGGCAGCCAGACCGGCTACGAATTCGCAGGCTTCCTCAACCCCGCGCCCTGGGCCGAGATCGACCTGCGCTGGGTGGACACGAACGGCGACGGCCGGGTTACGTCCAACGAGCTCTTTGGCACGGATTGGGACACCGGAGAACCGACCCTGCCCCCGACCGATCCCAACGGCTGGTCCTGGTACGGCGGGTTCGACCCGGCCAATCCAACCAAGGTGGCGACGCTCAACAAGTACGATCCCAACTACAAGACCCCGCGCCTCGATGAGGCCTCGCTCTCCTATGAAAAAGAGATCTCCTCCGACTTCTCCGTGCGCGTGCAAGGATTCTACAAGAAGAGATACAATTTCGCCTGGGACAAAGGCCTCATGGCCGACGGCTCGGTCGAGACCGCGGCCAACTGGTACCAGGCCGGGACGAACACCATCCTCAACGCCGCCTACTACGGAAGGAAAGCCTGGCCCGTGGGGACATACCGGACCAATCAGCCCGACGCCTACCAGCGCTATATGGCCTTCGAGCTCGTGCTCAAGAAGAGGCTGTCCAGCAAATGGATGATGGACGGCTCGTTCACCTACATGGATTGGAAGACCTTCACCAAGGGCAACACCTTCAACCTGAACAGCTACAATTACTGGGAAGGCGGCGTCGTCGCCCCGCAGAGCGGCGGCTCCGGCATCACGGACGTCTTCGTCAATTCGCGCTGGATGGCCAAACTCTCCGGCCTCTACCAGTTCCCCTATGGGATTAACGCCGCCTTCACTTTCCTCGCCCGCGAGGGCTACGTGACCCCGACCTACGTCAAACAGGCCATCCCCAACGTCGGCTCCGCGGTCAACCTCTACGGCGAGAAGGGCGGCGGCGGAAAACTAGGTGATCACCGTCTGCCCAACTTCTTCGAGCTCAATCTCCGGGTCGAGAAGGTTTTCAACGTCATGGAGAGCGCCACGGTGACGCTTTCCGCGGACGCCTTCAACGCCCTCAACTCCAACACCTCGCTGAGCGTCATCGGCTATATCACCTCCTCCCAGTACAACATCGTCAAGCGCATCATCAATCCCAGAGTGTTCCGCTTCGGAGTGAGATTCAACTTCTGAGGCGCGTCCCCGCTCAAGTTCAAAGCCCCTTCCGGGTCCGCCCGGAAGGGGCTTTTTTTTCCCGAACCGCGCACCGTTCGATTGGTGACGCAGATGAATGGTTCAATGTATCGAATGGGAGGGAAGGTATGTTAGAATAATTACGGAGGATGCGATGAGAAAAACTGCCCTTTTCTTCCTTATATTTTTCGTTATGTCGTCCCTGTTCGCTTCCGCCCAGAGCTACCGCGGGCAAGGCCGGATGACGGGAGTCGTTCTCGACCAGAACGGAAAACCCCTCGAGGGCGTGAAAGTGAAACTCTTCTCGGTCAAGGGAGCGGCCGGCTTCGATCTGACGACCGACGCCAAAGGCGAATGGAAGGCGATCTATATCCGGGGCGGCGGCTGGGACCTAGACTTCGAGAAGACCGGCTACGCCCCCAAGAAGCTCTCCGTCCAGATCCAGGAGTCTTTTCAGAATCCTCCGGTCGAGACGCGTCTCCAGAAGGTCGAGGGGCTGGTTATCAACGACGAGCTCAAAGCCGCCCTGAAACAGGGGAACCAGCTTTTCGCGGAAAAAAAATACGAGGAGGCCGTCGCCGCCTTCGCCGACCTCGTCGCCAAGAACCCCGACGCCTATGTCGTCAACAAGAACATCGGCAACTGTTATTTCGAGCTCCAGAAGTACGACCAGGCCGAGGAATATTATCGGAAGGTCCTCGACAAGGAACCGGCCAACGCCGAGATCATGCTCCTCGTCGGCAATTGCCTGGCCAACCGCGGCGAGACCGAGAAGGCCATGGAGTGGTACGCCAAGATCGAGTTCGACAAGATCACCGATCCGAACGTCCTGTTCAACATCGGCTCGGCTTTCTACCGCCAGAACAAGTTCGAGGAGGCGCTGAAATACTACAAGCGCTCCGTCGAGCTGAAGTGCGATTTTCTCGACGGGATCTACCAGATGGGACTGACTTATATCTCTCTTCAGAACAACGCCGAGGCGGTCAAGATCTTCGAACAATATCTCAAGCTGGACCCTGATTCCCCGAAGGCCGCCCAGGTCCGGAACTTCCTGGAGTATTTAAGAAAGAAATGAAGCGATGGAGCGTAAAAAGATCCGGAAACGGCCTCGCTCCCGATATCTTTTCTCGTGCTTGATCTTAGGAGTCTTAACGGCCACCTCATTTCTCGTGGCGGGCGAAGTGGATAACCGCCCCAACGTCCTTCTGATCACGATCGACACGCTGAGGCCGGACCGGCTGAGCTGCTACGACGGTCCCTATATAAAGACGCCGGCCATCGACGGCCTGGCTCAAAAAGGAGTTCTTTTCACGCGCGCCTTCGCTCATACTCCCATGACCCTGCCCTCCCACGCGAACATCCTCCTGGGAGTGACCCCTCTCGTCCACGGCGTCCACGACAACGCCAACTTCATCGTCCCCAAGGAGATCCCCAACCTGGCCGTTTGGCTGAAGGGCAAGGGTTACGCGACCGGCGCGTTCGTCGGGTCCTTCCCGCTGGATTCCCGGTTCGGGCTGACGCCCGGCTTCGACGTCTATGACGACAACTACGGCAGTCAGGGCCCGAACGACATGATGTTTGTCGAGCGGAAGGCCGACGCGGTCATCGACCTCGCCCGCCGGTGGCTGTCCGCCCAAAAAGGCCCCTGGTTCCTCTGGGTCCATTGTTTCGATCCCCATCAGCCGTACGACCCGCCGGAACCGTATCGAACGCGATTCCGGGACACTCCCTACAACGGCGAAGTGGCGTATGTTGACGCCGCTTTGGGGAAGCTGTTCGCCTTCCTCAAGGAGAGGAAGCTCGAAGAGAATACCGTCACTGTTTTGACCGCGGACCACGGCGAGTCCCTGGGAGAGCACGGCGAGGCGACCCACGGCTATTTCGCTTATAACGCCACGCTCCACGTGCCCCTGATCCTGGCGGGGCCCGGCGTGAAACCGGGCCGGGCAGGCCAGGAGGTCAGCCACATCGACATCTTTCCGACGATCTGCGATCTCCTCAAGATCGACCGGCCGCCGTCCGTCCAAGGCCTGTCCTTGATGCCTCTCGTCCAGGGAAACGCTCTTCCCGCCCGAGCGATCTATTTTGAAGCCCTGACGGCCTATTACAACCGAGGTTGGGCGCCGCTCAAAGGCTATATCGACGGCCGCGACAAGTTCCTGGAGTCGCCGATCCCCGAACTCTACGATATCGACCAGGATTTCGACGAGCGGAAGAACCTGGCGGCGGGCGTCGATCTGAGCGCGTTCCGCCGCAAATTCGATCAGATTCTCAAGGCGGCGTCCGCTCCGACGGAATCGTCTGCCCGGAAGACGCTGGACCGCGAGACCCAGGAAAAACTGAGGAGCCTCGGCTATGTCTCCTCGCCCCAAGCCCCGGCCCGAAAGAGCTTCACGGACAAGGACGACCTGAAAACGCTCCTCCCGTTCCATGCCAAATGGATGAAGGCCGTCGCCTCCTACTCCAAAGGCCAAGCGGAGGAAGGGATCAAGCTTTTAAAGGAGATCGTCGCCGATCGAAAGGACTTCGACCTCGCTTATACGTATCTGGCCAATTTTCAAAAAAAACAGAATCGCTTGAAGGAGGCCGTTTCCGTCCTCCTGGAGGCCTATCGGAACAATCCCTCGAGCTATCGGATCATCACCACCTACGGCATCTTCCTGGTCGATGCCGGCCGCTTCGACGAGGCCATCGGGATCCTCAATAAAGGGATCGCCCTCATCGATTACGATCCCGAGGTCTGGAACTACCTGGGCGTCGCCTATTGGAGCCAGGGAAAATTCGACGAGGCGCAAAAGGCTTACGACCGGGGACTGGCCTTGGACACGAATTATCCCTACCTGATCAATAACATCGGCTCGCTCCATCTGTCGCTTTATCTCAAGTCCCAGGACCCGGCTGATCTGCGGAATGCCGTTGACGATTTCAAGAAAGCCGCGGCGCTCGATCCCCAGTATCCCTCCGCCTACAACGGCCTGGGGGCCGCCCTGAAAATGGCCGGCGACACGGATGGCGCCATCGCGAATTGGAAGAAAGCCGTCGAGCTCAAGCCGGATTACGACTTCCCCCTGTACAATCTGGGCCTGGCCTTTCTGGCCAAAGGCGACAAGTCCCAGGCGCTGAGCTATTTTCAAGCTTATAAAAAAAAGTATTATGACGGCCTGCCGCCCCAGGAAAAGAAAAAGCTGGACGCCCTGATCCAGAAATGCCGAGAATCCTGAAAAAAGAATCAAACCATGAGCCTTAAAAAATCTCTCCGCGGCGCATTCTTGGCGGTCCTCCTGGCCGCCGCGATCGTCGCGGCCGGCCCGCCGCCGGCCGGAGCGGACCAAGGCCAAAAAATGCCGCCGACGCTGAAAGAAAGCGACCTGCCCAAGAAATACCAGGATTGGCTGAATCTCGTGAGCTATATCAGCCATCCCGTCGAGCGCGAGGTCTTCCTGAAGCTGACCATGGACCGGGACCGGGATGTTTTCATCGAATCCTTCTGGAAACAGCGTGACCCGACCCTGGATACGCCCCAGAACGAGTTCAAGGACGAACACATCCGGCGGTTCAATTACGCCAACCAGTATTACAAGCGGGGGACGCCCCGGCCGGGCTGGATGACGGACATGGGGCGGATCTATATCATCCTCGGGGCTCCGAGGAGCATCGAACGGTTTGAAGGCGTCGCGGGCGTCCACACCTGCCAGGCCTGGTATTACTATGGAGAGCCCGGGAAGAAGCTGCCGACCTATTTCGGCCTCGTCTTCTATCAGCACGGCGGGTCCGGGGAGTTCAAGCTTTACAACCCGGCCTCGGACGGGCCGAGCAGCCTGTTGGTCGACACGCAGGGCCTCGACGTCACCAACTTCGAGAAGGTCTACGAAAAGATCCGGGAGCTCGCCCCGACGCTCTCGAGCATCGCGTTTTCGATCGTCCCCGGCCAGTATCCCGTCTATTTCTCCCCCTCGCCGCAGAACAATTTCATCCTGGCCGAGATCTTCGAATCGCCCCGGAAGAACGTCAATCCGGTCTATGCCACCCACTTCCTCAGCTATAGAGGGATCGTCACCACGGAGTACATGACGAATTTCATTGAGAGCACCACGCGCCTGGCGGTCATCGAGGACCCGGTCCTGGGCATCGCCTTCCTTCATTTCGCGATATCGCCGAAAAAAGTCTCGGTGGATTACTTCGAGCCCAAGGGCCAATATTTCTGCAGCTTCAAGCTCGATGTCAGTCTCAAAAACGGTCCGACGACGCTCTATCAGTATTCCAAGGATTTCCCCTTTTATTTTCCGCCCGATAAAGTGGACAACATCCAAGCCAACGGACTGGCTGTCCAAGATTCCTTCCCCGTGATCGGAGGGACGTTCACCCTGACCATCCTTCTCCAGAACTCGGCCGGCAAGGAATTCACGATCTACGAGAAGGACATCACGATCCCCGGCCCGGCGGAGACTCCCGCCATCACCGGTCCGATCCTCGGTTATAGGATCCAGGATTACGCGGGGCCGGTCCACGCGCCGTTCAAGATCCTGCAAACGCAGATCTCGATCGATCCCGGCGACACCCTCGGCCTTCAGGATGAAATCGTCCTGGCCGCCAACCTGGTCGGCCTCTCCGTCGACCTGTGGAAGGGCGGGGACGTGGAGATTGTGATCAAGGGGCTGAAGGCGACGGGAGCCGTTCAAGAAAGATACGCGGTCAAGCTGGCCGCTTTCCCCTTCCGGCCGACGATCAACTTCAACCACGCGATTCCCGTCCGCGGCTTCCCCCCGGATTATTACGAGACGACCCTAACCCTCAGAAACGCCGCCGGACTGGCCCTGGACTCGAAGAAGGTCCCGTTCGTCGTCTCGGCCGCGGAATCCGTCTCTCATCCCGTCACTTTGGCCAAGAGCTTTCCGCTGGCCAACAGCCACGTCTTTTATTACACGCTGGCCTACGAACACAGCAAGAACGGGGAGCCCCAAAAGGCCGAGCCCTTGTTCGAGAAAGCCTTGAGCTTGAAACCCGACGATCTCGAGGGCAACGCCGAATACGCTTTTTTTCTTCTGAGCGTCCGGAAATTCGACCGGGCCCTGGAACTGGCCGAACGATTGAAGGGGAGCGACAAGCTCCTGTTCGATCATTATCTCATCCGGGGTCTGGCCCTGGCGGGGCAGGGGAAGGACGCGGAGGCCATCGCCAGCCTGCTCGACGGCAACAAGATCTACAACAGCGACACGCGCCTCCTGAACGGGCTCGGCGCCTGTTTCTTTAAAACCCGGCAAAAAAAAGAGGCCGTGGAGGCCCTCCAGTCCTCTCTCCGCCTCAACCCCGATCAACTCGATATCAAGTCGCTGCTGGCCAGGGTCGAGAAGGAACTCAAATAAACCTCCGGCCGAAGTCCCCTCGCTTTTTTTTAAGCCCGGGGGGTGATAGAATATTTCTTTGCCCCGATTTGCGGTCGAGATATGTTGACCATTTGGCATGAAAGATGCATCTTGTGACGAGGAGGCCATCGATGAGAAAAACGTTCCTGATCATAGGCTGCCTGCTGGCGGTGATTGGGACTCTGTCCGCCCAGGATTACAAGGGCAAGGGGAGGGTTTCGGGCCTGGTCGTGGACCAGGCCGAGAAACCGATAGAAGGGGTCAAGGTGAAGCTCTTTTCGCTCAAGGTCAAGAGCGGTTTTGAAGTTGTCACAGACGCCGAGGGCAAGTGGACCGCCGTTTGGATCTGCGGCGGCTCCTGGAACATCGACCTGGACAAGAGCGGGTACATGCCCGTTAAAAGGAGCATGGAGGTCAGCGAGCTGAGCCGGAACCCCGAGCTCAAGACGGTCATGCAGAAAGCCCAGGGGCCTGTTTTTACCGAGGAATTGAAGGAGACGTTGGGCAAGGCCAACCGGATCTTCGAGCAGAAGGATTATCCGGGCGCCCTCAATGCCTACAACGACATTTTGGCGAAATTCCCCGATCTCTATATCCTTTGGAAGAACGTCGGCAACTGTTATTTCGCCCAGGAGCAGTACGACAAGGCCGAGGAGGCCTATAAAAAGACCCTGGAAAAGAACGCCGGCGATACGGACGCGCTGCTGGCCGTCGGCAACTGTTATTTTAACCGCAACCAGACGGAGCAGGCCTTGGAATGGTATGGCAAAATCCAGTTCGAGAAGATCTCCGATCCGGCGGTCCTTTACAACATCGGCTTGAACTTGTTCAAGTCCTCCAAGTTCGAGGAAGCCCTGAAGTACTTCAAACGATCGACGGAGGTCCAGAAGGACTTCGAGGACGGTTATTACCAGTTGGGCCTGACCTATACGAGCCTGGGCAAGAAAGAGGAGGCCGTGGCCACCTTCGAACTGTTCCTGAAGCTCTTCCCCAATTCGGACAAAGCGGCCCAGGTCCAAGGATTCCTGGACTATTTGAAGAAGAAATAAAAGGAGGCGGCCACGTCCAAGACGAGATCGTTAAGCTTCATGTTCGCGGCCGTCCTGGCGATCTCCGCCTGCGGCCCCGGCCTCAACGTCCAGCTCGATCCGGAAAGCCGGGATTTCTATGAGAACGCCCGCCTGATCATGACCGACGCCGAGCAGGCCATCTTCACCCATCTGCCGGACACCGAGGCCCGCAAGGAATTTATCCAGGAGTTCTGGGATAAACGGGACCCCGATCCGTCGACCGAGGTGAACGAGGCCAAGCAGGAGTTTCAGAGCCGGCTCGAATATGTCAATCAGCGCTTCCGGGAAGGCCGTCGCGGCATCAACACCGACCGCGGCCGGATCTACCTGTTTCTCGGCGCGCCCGAGATGACCGAGGAATACCCCTTCCCCGCGGGCGGCGGGGGCGGACAGCTCCTCTGGGTCTATTATAAATACGAGCTGGGCATCTATTTCGTCGACTCCAACGGCACGGGGAGCTACGCCATGAGCGACATCATGGGCAACCTCTTCGAGGCGATCGAGATGGCCAAGCTCGGGAGGACGTTCACCGAGCGCGGGACGCCCTCGAAGTTCATGAATTTCGGCCTGGACTACGACAAGACCCGGCACGAGCTCCGGCTGACGATCCCAGCCAAAAAACTGAGCTTCAAAGACGAGGACGGGGCGCTGACGGCGGACTTCGATATCACTTTCTATATCTATAAGGAAGGCGCCGCCAAGAAAGAGATGTTCGTCGATACGAAGCGCTTCACGGGGAAGGCTGAGGACCTGGAGAAATCGCCGGAGATCGCTTTCACGTTCAGCCGTGAGCTTCCGTTGGGCAAGATCTACGTCGACGTGGTCGTCGACGGGAAAGAGGCCAACGGGAAGTCGCGGAAGATCTTCAAGCTCAACATCTAATAAAAAGGGGACACTAACCGGAATTTCTCAATTCCGGTTAGTGTCCCCTTTTTTATGGGGTCGCGGGCGGCTTATTTGACCGTGAAATCGACGGTCTTCGTGCAGGTCCGGCCCGAAATCTTGTCGGTGAGCTTGCAGATGAAGGTGTAGCTGCCGGCGTCCAGGTCCTTGATCGTCTGGCTCTCCTTGCCGTCCTTGTCCTTGGTGATGAGGGTCTGCTTCAGGGGCAGGGGCTGGCTGATGAAGGGGTTGTCGTATTTTGCCGGGGAGAACTTGACGGCCTCCTTGTCGCCCTGCTTGACCTCGTACTGGCAATCGATGTCGTACTTGTTCTGTTCGTTCGGCTGGGCTCCGAGAATGAGGAAGAAGAGGTCCAGAGGATCGCCCACGGCTACGGTGTTATCGATGTTCGGGGTGATCTGGAGGATCGCGTAACGCATAAACTGGCGGTGGAGCTCGGCGATCGTTTCGGCCTGCTGGAGCTCCTTGTACTCCTTGAGGAAGAAGATGGGCGTCGTGTCCAGGTCCTTCATGACCTTGAGGTCCAGCAGCGAGAATTCATAATATTGCGTGCCGATCTTTTTCAGGTCGTGGGTCGTGACGGCCACGGCCACGAGATAGTCGGCGGCGGGAAGAGGATAACCGACGGTATACCAGTCTTCCTTTTCCGGATCGTAGCCGGCGGCGTCGAGTTCCATCGTGGTCGGGATGAAGACCTCTTTCACGATCTGCGTCGGCGCGCCATTTTCCATTTTGTGAAACTGGAGAAAGACATCGAACCGGGCGGCGAGCTTAGTCGCGGGCGGGGCTGGAACCGCGGGCGGGGGGGCGTCCTTAGCGGCCGGGGCGGGGGCCGGAGGAGCGAAGCCAAGGTCGCCGTTCTTCATCTTCAGGAAGAGGAAGACGTAAAAGTTGGCCTGGGCCGGCAGGAAGGAGCTCTTGAACACGGAGAAGGGGATGTCCTGGCGGACCGTGCGGGTCTGGAGGCCGCCGAGCATGACGTCTCGGACTTCTTTGGGGATATAGATCTTGGCCGGGGGCTGTTTGGCCTCTTTCTTTTCTTGGTTGTCCTGGGCTTGGGGAAAACCGGATCCGGCGAAGCTCGGAGCGACGAGCAGGCTGAACACGAATCCCGCAAGCAGGACGGGGACAATGAACTTTTTCGATCTCATGAATCCTCCTCTTTCAAAGCGCGCATAATATTTCGGGTATCATTAAAGCAAGTTCTATGCCAATCATGGACATCATATCGGCCATGATATCCTGCGGTTCGTCGATGGTTCCCTGTAAAAATTCTTTACGGCGGCCTTCGCGGCTCAGGGCATCCCGGCTCCGAACGCAAAAATAAACAAAATATATACCATGAATTTAGACGCTTGGCAAATCCATTTCCTTCCCGTTTTGTGTACGCGGGATCTTTAGTTCTGGTATTTTTTGACGGCCAGCCGGTGCTCGGCGAACGTCCGGCTGAACTGATGGCTCCCGTCGTTCCTGGAGACGAAATAGAGATACTCGGCCTCGGCCGGGTGGAGCGCCGCTTCGAGCGATTCGCGGCCCGGATTGGCGATCGGGCCGGGAGGAAGCCCCGGGTGAAGATAGGTGTTGTAGGGAGAGTCGTATTTCAGATCCCTGGTGCGCAGGCGGCCTTCGAACGGCCCCTTGAGCTTGAGGGCGTAGATGATCGTCGGGTCGCAGTCGAGCTTCATGCCGAGCTTCAGCCGATTATGAAAGACTGCGGAGACGAGCCTCTTCTCGTCCGGGCGCGCGGTCTCTTTTTCGATGAGCGAGGCCAGGATGACGACCTCGCGGACGGTCAGGCGGAGCTCCGCCGCGCGCCGGCGCCCGCTCTCGCCGAAGACCTCCTTGAACTGCCCGGTCATGGCCTGGAGGATATCTTTCGCCGAGATCCCTTTCGGCAGATGATAGGTCTCGGGATAGAGATACCCCTCCAGGTTCGCGGCTTGAGGATCCCAAAGAGCGATGTCGTCCGTGACGCCGAACGCCGCCTCGGATTCCGCGCTCCCTCCGAATCCCGCCGCAATAAAAATCGCGAAGATCTCCCGCCCGGTCAACCCTTCGGGAACCGTCACGGGATGGAGGTAGATCCGGCCCTTGATCAGGATGTCGAGGACGGTGCCGGCCGGCCCCGTCGAGGGAAGCTGATATTCGCCGGCCTTGATGCTCCGCGGGGCGTAGAAGAGACCATACCCAAGAATGAACGGCGTCCTTTTAGGGAGGATCTTCGCGGCCGTCAGGGCCTCGGCGATGGTCCGGACCCTTTTGCCTTTTTCGACCTCGAAAAGGACCGTCCCGGATCCCGCCCCGGGAACCGGCCGGGATTCGAGATAGAACCAGATCCAGCCGCCGAGCACCAGGACCTGGGCGGCGATGAGGCTGGATTTAGCGATCTTGAGGAACGTTCGCATCGGAGCGCCGGCTGTCTAGATAGCTTTGGAGGATGATGGCCGCCGAGATCTGGTTGATCACGGATTTCTTGGCTTTCAGGGCGACCTTCTGCTCGTGCATGACGTTGAGGGCCTGATGGGTCGTGAGCCGTTCGTCCCAGAAGACGACGGGGACGGAGGCGGCCTTCCCGATCCACTTGGCGAAGTCCCGCGTCTTTTCGACCCGGCTCCCGGCCGTCCCGTCCATGCGGAGGGGCAGGCCGACGACGATCTCGCTGATCGAGTGCTTGAGGACGAGGTCTTTGAAGTACGTCCGGTCCTTGTCGTCCCGCCCAGTGAGCCGGTAAGTGTCCAGCGGCTGGGCGGTGAACCGGAGAACGTCGCTCAGGGCGAGTCCGATGTTGCGGTCTCCGTAGTCGATGCCGAGGACTCTCATGGGATCTTTGCCGCCGCGGTCAGAGGGTCCTGATCACGCAGCGCTTCCTCGTCCGGTGGCGTTCGAACCCGAGCTCGATGAGCCGTTCGACGAGCCGCGGGAAGGGAAGACCGCTCGCTTCCCAGAGCTTGGGGTACATGCTGATCTCGGTAAAGCCCGGGATCGTGTTGATCTCGTTGACGGTGAGCTTCCCGGCGCGGGGCTCATAGAAAAAATCGAGGCGGGCCATCCCGGCCGCGTCGCAGGCCTTGAAGGCCTCGATCGCCAGCCGTCGGACCCGGCGGATGACCGGGGCGGGCAGATCGGCGGGGACGCCGAACCGCGTTTTACCGTCGATATATTTATCGTTGTAATCGTAGAACTCCCGGTGGGGGATGACCTCGCCGGGGAGGGAGGCTTCGGGCTCATCGTTGCCGAGGACGCTGCATTCGAGCTCGCGGCCGATGATCCCCTCCTCGACGAGGACCTTGCGGTCGTAGCGGAAGGCGAGCTCGAGGGCGCCGCGCGTCCCGGCGAGCTCTTTGACCTTGCTGATCCCGACGCTCGATCCGAGGTTGGCCGGCTTGACGAAAAAAGGGACGCGAAATTCGCGCCGGACGGCGCGCAGGATCCCGGGCGCATCCAGGGCCCAGTCGGATTCGAGGACGACGCGGTACTTGACGATCGGAAGGCGGCGCGCTTGGAACAGGACCTTCATTACGGCCTTGTCCATGCCGACCGCCGAACCCAGAACACCCGCTCCGACGTAGGGGACGTCGGCCATTTCCAGGAGTCCTTGGATTGTTCCGTCCTCTCCGTAGGGGCCGTGGAGAACCGGAAAATAGATGTCCGCGCGAAAAGGAAGCCGCGGACCTTTAACCGTCCAGGGCAGGAACCCGGCGAACGGCCCGGCGGCCAGGTCTTTGACCGGGAGGAGGGGCGAGGCGACCCTTTTCCACCGGCCCCGTTTGTCGATGAAGATCGAGACCGCCCGGAAGCTGTCCTTGTCCAGGTTTTGGAAGACGGCGGCGGCCGAACGGATCGAGACTTCGTGCTCGGCGGAGCGCCCTCCGAAGAGGAGGCCGACGGTCGTTTTTCTGGTCATGGATGCTTATAGGTGAAGGGATATTCTAAAGAAGTCGGGACGCTTTGTCCACAGCGGCCGGGGCGGCGGCAGGGGCCCCAGGCTTTGTCTGGGGATCCGTTTCCGCCGCACTCAGCCGTGTATTTACATCGCGGCTGAGTGCCCCGGGCTTGCCCGGGGGTCCACTTCCGCCGTACTCGCCCGTGGATAAAAGCCACGGGCGAGTGGCGAGCCGAAGGCTCGTCCCTTGACAAGATCGGGCCCGGGGTCCGGGTGGAGAAACGGGTTACAGGGAATTCTTGAACTGGCGGCTGGGGTTGAATTTGATCCGCTTCTTGCTGGGGATGGCGATGGACTCGCCCGTTTTGGGGTTCCGGCCCTTCCGTGCTTCGCGGACCTTCACCTCGAAGCTGCCGAAGCCGGAAAAGTTCACCTTGTTCCCGTTTTTGAGGTCCTCCCGGATGCCCTCGAGCAGCGCGGCGAAGGCTTTCTGGGCCTGATGGAGCGTGATGCCGGCCTCTTTGGCCATGCGCGCCGTGATTTCTTTCTTGCCCATGCCGAACCTCCTTTGCTTTTTGCCGAACGGACTATGAGTTAATATTAAAAAGAAGGGACCGTATTGTCAAGCCGGATGCGAATCGATATAATAAAAAAAACCATGGGGAATCTATCCGAATCGAGGCCCGCCATGAAAAAAACGATCGTTCATTGGCTCATCATCTTCGCTCTCTTCCTCCGACCCGCACTCTCGGCTGGGAAAAGGACGGATCAAGTCGGAGCGGACAAGGACAAGACATTCCAGAACGCCTATGCCTTGATCTCCGAGTCGGACCTGTATTGTTCGTTCTTCGTCCTGGAGGATGAGCCTTGGTTAAGGATCGCGGCCGGCGAGCGCGGAGCGGAGAAAATGCTCCTCACCGACGGGGATCTGTTCTATTTCAAGATCAGGCCGGACGAGGGTCTGAAGGAAGGCCAGGTGATGACGGTCCTGGAGATCGGGCCGAAGGTCAGCGGCCCCGGATTGAAGAAGAGCCCGGGACCCGTGGCCTTCCGCCGCGGACGGGCCCGGCTGGTCCGTTTCGAAAAGGATTTCGCCCTCGGGCGAGTGGAGAAGGCCTGCGGGCCGGTCATGGTCGGATACTCCCTCGTCCCGTTCGTCGAAAAGGACAGCCTGCTCGGAAAGGACCTCGGCTTCGACGTTCCCGTCCGGAACCAAGAGACTCTTTCCGGCCGGATCGTTTTTCTGGACAACCAGGTCACCCAGATCGGATCCGGTCAATGGGCCCTCATCGATCTCGGCCGGGAGCAGGGTCTCCAGTTCGGCCAACAGCTCACCCTCGCCCATCGGGCCGCCGAAGGCCTGCCGCTCGAAGCCATCGGGAACGCGATCGTCATCGACGCCGGGCGGGTCACCTCCACGATCAAGGTCCTCTCGGCGAGGGATGCCATCGGCCTGGGCGAC